>VGOZ01000022.1 GCA_016875715.1 Chloroflexota bacterium
GGTCTGGCCCGTGACCCAGTCGGAGAGATCGGAGACGAGGTAGAGGACGGCGCGCGCGATGTCGCGCGGGTGTCCGGCGCGCTTCAACGCCTTCAGCATCGTCGCCTCGGCGCGGCGCACCTCATCCGCCATCGTCCGATCGTGCTCCTCGGCGGACGGGATCGCGCCGGGGCAGATGCAATTGACACGGATTCTGGCCGGGCCGAAGTCCCAGGCGACCTGCCGGGTGAAATGCACGACCGCTGCCTTAGCAGTCTGGTACGTGACATAACGATCGGACACGTGCCGGGCGTGGACCGAGGAGATATTGACGATCGCCCCGCCGCCCGCGGCCTCCATATGGGGGATTGCGTACTTGCAGCCCAGGTAGAGCGCCTTCAGCAGCACATCGAATGACCGGTCCCAGTCCGCCTCGTCGAGTTCGACGACGCTGCCGACCTTCTCCCAGTGGGCATTGTTGATGAGGATGTCAAGTCGCCCGAAGCGCGCTACGGTCGCATCGACGAGCGAGGCGACCTGCTCGCTTCGGCCCACGTCGGTGGGATGGGCGAATGCGATGCCACCCTCCGCCTCGATCTCGTCGGCCGCTCGATCGCCGACGGCGGCATCGATCTCCCCGATCGCTACGCGCGCCCCCTGGCTGGCCAGCACACGCGCGATCTCCCGACCGATCCGTCGGCCCGCCCCGGTCACGATCGCCACGCGCCCGTCGAGGCGCAAGAGATCGCCAAGGTTGCCCTCCGCCAGCCCCGTGAGGCTCATCCGCCCCGCCCTCCACTGATCGCCGGCAAGAAGTGCACCTCACTTGTCGGACCCACACGCTCCATGAGCCCGATCCGCGTGACATAGCCATCGACCGCTACGTTGACCCGAGGACTCAGCAGGTCACCATCCACGAGCCGATCGCGCATACCCGGGTATCGGGACTCCAGGGCGTTCACGATCTGTCGGACGGTCTGGCCCTCAACCTCGACCGTCGCCGCGCCGCCGGTCAGTTCGCGCATGAGCGCCGGGATGTACACCGTTGCCATACATCTCGGGCATTCCGTTGCGGAGAGATGTCGGACGGACGGGTGCCGCCGAGCGCGGCACCCGTCCGTCCGACCGTCACTCCCTCGGAATCACCCCGGTGTCCTCCAGGATCGCACGCGGCGACATGGGCAAGCGGTTCATCCGGATTCCGATCGCGTTGTGGATCGCTGCGGCGATCGCCGCCGGCGGCGGCACGATCGGCACCTCACCCACGCCCCGGACGCCGTACGGATGGCCGGGATTAGGCACCTCGACGATCACCGTATCGATCATGGGTAGGTCGTAGGTCAGAGGCATCCGGTAGTCGAGGAAGGACGGGTTCGTCATCGCGCCATCGCGGTTGAACACGTACTCCTCGTTCAGCGCCCAGCCGATACCCTGCACCGTGCCGCCCTGAAGCTGACCCTCGACGTAGCTTGGGTGGATCGCCTTCCCCGCGTCCTGGACCGTCGTCCAGCGCAGGATGCGCACCTTGCCGGTCTCAGGGTCCACCTCAAGGTCGCAGATCATCGTCGCGAAGGCTCCGCCGTGCCCGCCCGGATCTACGTTGGCGCTGCCGGTGAGCGGGCCTCCGGTGTGTCCCAGCTTTCCGGCGAGATCCTTGAAGCCGATCCTGTGCGAGCCCGTGGTGAACGTGCCATCCGCAAAAGAGACGGTTGCGGAGTCGACCTCCCACAACTTTGCCGCGCGATCTTTCATCTGCCTCACGACGTCATGTGCTGCTTCGTAGGCAGCCAGGCCAGTTGCGTAGGTGGTGCGACTGCCGCCCGTGACGTGAGTGAAGCCGACAGAGTCAGTATCGACGACGCTCGGCCGCACGTCCTCGGCGGCGATCCCGAGGACCTCGGCGGCCTGCATCGCGATGGACGTGCGCGATCCGCCGATGTCGGTCGACCCTTCGATGAGCGTGATCGTGCCATCTGGATTCACGCTGATCGAACAGCTCGAAGCGAGCCCAACGTTGAACCAGAAGCCGTGCGCGACGCCGCGTCCTCGCTTCTTTCCATCGCGGTTCGGCTCAAGCGGGGTGCGGTAGTGCTCGTGGTTCTTCGCCACCTCGAGGCACTCGACGGCGCCCACCCGGTTGTACACCGGTCCATCGATGCGGCGCGTGCCTTCTTTCGCCGAGTTCTTGAGGCGGAGCTCGATCGGGTCCATCCCCATCCTCTCCGCCAGTTCATCGAGCATCATCTCCGAGGCGAAGGCAGCCTGAGTTGCACCGGGCGCGCGGTATGCGAACGACCGGGGCTTGTTGCAGACCACGTCGTACCCGTCGATACGCCCGTTGGGAATGTCGTACGGTGCCCACATACACATGGCCGCGGCGCCCACCGCCGAACCCGGGTACGCGCCAGCTTCCATCGCCAGGGTCGAATCGATCGCGACGATCCGGCCGTCCTTCTTCGCGCCAAGCCGCGCCTTGATCCACGATGCCGGGGAGGGGCCTGTACCCTGGAACTCGTCGGAACGGCTCATCAGAACCTTCACCGGGCGGCCCGACCTCTTCGAGAGCAGAGCCGCGATCGGCTGGAGATAGAGCGGGATCTTCCCGCCAAAGCCTCCGCCGATCTCGGTGGGCACCACCTTGATCTTCGAGATCGGGTGCTTAAGCACCTGAACGAGCTGATCGCGGACCGGGAATGCCCCCTGGGTGCTGCCCCAGACGGTGATGGAATCGTCGGCGCTCCAGAGTGCAGTCGCGTTGTGGGGCTCGATGTAACCCTGATGCACCGTCGCGGTCGTGATTTCCCGCTCGATGATGATATCGGCCTCGGCGAACCCCTTTTCGATGTCGCCGAGTTCGTGTCGGAAGTGCTGCGCGATGTTGCTCTTCTTCCCCGTGTCCTTGCCGAACTCCTGGGTCGTCACGTTGTCGTGCAAGAGCGGCGCAGAGTCTTTCATCGCCTCACGCACGTCAAGCACGGACGGCAGGATCTCCCATTCGATGTCGATGAGTTTGAGCGCCTCCTCGGCCACGTGGGGGCTGTTCGCCGCGACCGCCGCGACCGGGTGGCCGCGATAGAGCACCTTGTCAGTTGCCATGACGTTGTCGCTGAGGTGCTTCAGGTTGACGTTGCCCTCGCCGAGATCCTGCCACCGATCGTCGGCTTCGGGGAAGTCCCTCCCCGTGATGACAGCGCGAACACCAGGAAGCGCCGCGGCGCGCGACGTATCAATCATCTTGATGCGCGCGTGAGCGTGCGGACTGCGCAACACGCGACCGTGGATCAATCCGGCGATCTTGAAGTCGGCCCCGTAGACCGCGCGGCCCACGACCTTGTCCACCCCATCGTGACGGATCGGGCGAGTGCCGACGACGCGATAGTGCGTCGTGGCGAGAACCTGGTTGGAGCGGCTCAGGCGATCGGCGGTCCTCATGACTTTCCTCCCTCCATGCGCTCGGAAGCGTCGAGCACCGCGCGCACGATCTTGTCGTAGCCCGTACATCGACACAGGTTGCCCGACAGCCAGAACCGAACCCGCTCCTCGCTCGGCCGCGGCTCCCGCTCCAGGAGCGCCTTCGCGGACACGAGGAAACCCGGCGTGCAGATGCCGCACTGCAGCGCGGCGTTCTCCAGGAAGGCCTGCTGCAGGGCGTGCAGTTCACCGCTCTTCGCCATGCCCTCTACGGTCTCGATCGTCGCGCCCTGGGCCTCCACACCCAGGACCAGACACGAGTTGCAGATGCGTCCGTCGATCCGCACGATGCACGCGCCGCAATTCCCGTCATTGCAGCCCTCCTTCGCGCCCGTCAGGCCCAGAACGTCGCGCAGGGTCTCGAGCAGGCTCTGCCGCGGCTCCACGAGGAAGTCCATCTCCTCGCCATTGATCGTTGCCTGAACCCTTACCCGCGAGCTAGTGGCTGGCATGGACGACCTCCCCTCGTGCCCGGGCGAGCGCGCCCTGGACGACCCGCTTCGTGAATACGCCGACGAGGTGGCGGCGCTGGGCGGCCGAACCTCGCATGTCGCTGATCGGGCGGGCGGCCGCCTGCGCGGCTTCCGCGGCGCGGGCAAGAGCGGCTTCCCCGCCATCGGTGCCAACGAGAGCCGCGCCGGCCGCCGCCACGTAGAGCGGCGTGGGGGCGACTGACGCCAGCGCCACGCGGGCCGCCGCGATCGTGCGTCGATCCGACGCCAGTTGGACCGATGCTCCCACCCCGACGACCGCGATGTCCATCTCGTAGCGAGGGATAAACCGCTGATAGTGCGCGCCGCTGTACGTTGCCGGCGCCGGAATCTCCAGTTCGACGAGGATCTCCCCGGGTGTCAGACAGGTGCGCCCCGGTGCGGTGCAGAAGTCCTCGGCGGCGATCCTTCGCTCGCCGCCCGGTCCGCGCACGACCGCGACTGCCCCGAGCGCGATGAGTGCGGGGATCGTATCGCCACTTGGCGCGGCGTTGCACAGGTTGCCGCCCAGGCTGGCGCGGCCCTGGATTGCGATGCCGCCCACGATGGAGACCGAGTCGACCAGTCCCGCATAGTGGGCCTTTACGTCCGGATGGTCGTAGATCCGATGACACGGTACCGCTGCACCGATACGGAGTCCGCGTGCATCGTAGGTCAGCCGATTGAGCTCCGGGATTCCCTTGAGATCGACCACTAATTCGGGGTCGAGACGGCCGACGCGCAACTGGACCAGAAGATCGGTTCCGCCGGCGAATGGCCGTGCTCGACCGTTCCTGCCGGCGAGGGCGGCGATCGCCGCGTCCAGTGTCGTCGGCGCGGCGTACGCGAAGTCCCTCACGTTGTTTCCCTCCGTCACGCGCCAGGCGAGTTCGCCGTCATGATATCCTGCCCAGGCTGTCTCGCCGGCGAGGTAACGAACGGCCGTGGAACTTTCTGGAAAGGCCCACATCTCGGCACCCCGTGCCGAGGTCTGGTCGGCTCTGCTCGATCCCGATGTCCTTCGGGCCTGCCTGCCGGGCTGCGAAGCCCTCACACCGACCGGGCCCGATGCCTATGAGGCGTCGGTGGTGCTCGGTGTGGCCGGCATCAAAGGGAGCTACCGCGGACGCGTCCGCATCACCGATCGGGTCGAAGAGTCCCGGTATCGCCTCGCCGTCGAGGGGGCGGGCGGTGGGAATCGCATCAAGGGTGATGCTGTCATCGAATTGCGTGACGCCGCTCGCGGCGGGACCGACGTCCACTATGCGGGCGAGGCACAGATTGCCGGGACGTTGGCCGTGGTGGGCCAGCGACTCCTTCAACCCGCTGCGAAATCCTTGACCGAGAAGTTCTTCGCGTCCATCGGGACGCAGGTGCGTAAACGTGTCGCTGAAGGGAGGCGTGCATGACGAAATCCATCGCTGTGACTGTCAATGGCACCGAATACCGACGGGAGGTTGAGCCAAGGCTGCTGCTCGTGCATTTCCTGCGCGATGTCCTCGGACTGACCGGAACGCACGTCGGCTGCGATACCAGCCAGTGCGGCGCGTGTACCGTGATCGTCAACGGGGAGATCGCGAAGTCCTGCACGATCTTCGCGATCCAGGCCGATGGCGCGGTTATCCGCACGATCGAGGGGCTCGCCCGTGATGGCAAGCTCCACCCGATCCAGATCGGCTTCTGGGAGGAGCACGGCCTGCAGTGCGGCTTCTGCACGCCAGGGATGATCATCGCGGCCTGGGGGCTTCTGAAGCACAACCCCGATCCCACCGAGGAGCAGATCCGGCACGGGCTCGATGGGAACCTCTGTCGATGCACCGGGTATCAGCACATCGTCAACGCGATCAAGCACGCCGCGAAGATCGACTCGCCGGCCGACTACGTGCTCGACGGCCCGGCACCCCGCGGCGGGAGGAAGTAGATGGCCGTATCGAAGATGGTCGGCGCTCGCGTCAAGCGGGTGGAGGATCCACGCCTCATCACCGGCGCGGGCACTTACGTCGATGACATCCGCATGGTCGACATGCTCTACGGGGCGGTCGTCCGCAGTCCGATTGCCCATGGGCGTATCCGGCGGATCGATACCAAGGCTGCGCGCGAACGCCCCGGCGTCGTCGCCGTCTATACGGCGAAAGACCTGCAGTTCGCGGCGCCGCTGCCGAACGCCTGGAACCTCACGGGCATCCGCGTGACCCGGCACGATCCGCTCGCGACCGAGCGAGTGCGGATGGTGGGCGATGGTGTCGCGTTCGTGGTGGCGGAGAGTCGCTACGGCGCCCGTGACGCCGCCGACGTCGTCGACGTTGACTACACCGAACTGAGGCCGGTGTCGGATCCGGAGCGTGCGCTGCGGAAGGGCGCGCCCAACGTCTGGGACAATGCTCCCGGCAACGAGGCGTATCGCACGGAGGTCGGAGACAGGGCTGCGGTCGATGCCGCATTCGCCAGCGCCTTCAAGACGGTCAGTCTGCGGGTCGTGAATCAGCGCCTGATCCCCACACCGATTGAAACGCGCGGCGTCGTGGCGCGGTGGGATCGCGGCTTGGAGCAACTCACGGTCTGGTCCTCAAGTCAGATTCCGCATCTGCTCAAGACGAACATCGCGGGGGTTCTCGGCCTGCCGGAGCAGAAGGTTCGGGTCATCGTCCCCGAGGTCGGGGGCGGCTTCGGTTGCAAGTTGAACATCTATGCCGAGGAGATCCTCGCCGCCCGTGCGGCAATGCTCCTCAACCGGCCCGTGAAGTGGATCGAAGAGCGGCGCGAAAGTTTCGCGTCGACGATCCATGGGCGTGGGCACGTTCACTACGTCGAGATGGCTCTCAGCCGGGAGGGCAAGATCCTCGGCCTCCGCAATCGCTTCATCGCCGACCTCGGCGCCTACGCCCAGGTCAACACCGAGGCGATCCCGACGCTGGCCAATCTCGTCCTCTCCGGCGTGTACGACATGGGCGCGATCCACAGCGAGCTCATCGCCGTCTACACCAATCTCCCACCAACCGACGCGTATCGCGGTGCCGGGCGTCCGGAAGGGGTCCACGCCGTCGAGCGGATCATCCACGCGGCCGCGCACGCCCTGGACATGGATCCCACCGAGATCCGTCGTCGCAACCTGATCGCCAAAGACCGATTCCCGTTCACAGCCAAGACCGGCGTCACGTACGACTCGGGGAATTACGAAGCGAACCTCGATCTGGCGCTCACTGTCTCAAAGTACGCTGAACTTCGGGCGGAGCAGGCCCGGGTGAACGCCGGCGGCACGCACCTTATGGGGATCGGCGTGGCGATATACATCGAACTCTCCGGCTTCAACCCTTCTGGTGCCGGTGGCGGCATCGGCTGGGAGAGCGGTACGGTGCGGTTCGAGCCGACCGGCAAGGTCACGATCTACACGGGTGTCTCGCCGCACGGTCAGGGTCAGGAGACGACGTTCGCCCAGATCGCCGCCGATGAGCTGGGGGTGCCATTCGAGGACATCACCGTCCTGCACGGCGATACCCAGATGGTCCAGTACGGGATGGGCACCTACGGATCCCGCGGTACCGCAGTGGGCGGCGCTGCCCTAGTGAAGGCGATCGACCGAGTCAAGGATAAGGCGAAACGGATCGCCGCGCTCCTCCTCGAGGCCTCACCCGAGGACATCGTGTACGACCAGGGAGGGCTCTATGTGGGCGGAGTCCCCGGTCGCGCCGTCACCGTCCAGGAAGTGGCCGGAACCGCGTATCTCCACGTGGACAAACTGAAGAACGAGATCGATCCTGGCCTGGAGGCGACCGCGACATTCGACCCCACCAACTTCACCTGGCCGTACGGCACTTACATCGCGGTCGTCATCATCGACCGAGAGACCGGCGAGGTGAAATTGCGCGACCTGTTCGCGACTGACGACGTCGGTCGCGTTATTTCGCCGCTGCTCGTCGCTGGCCAGGTGCACGGTGGGATCGCCCAGGGGGTCGGCCAGGCCCTGTTCGAGGGCGCGCGGTTCGATGAGAACGGCCAGCCCCTGACCGGGTCGCTCATGGATTACGCGGTGCCCATCGCGTCGGAATTGCCGGCGTACGTGCTCGCCGCGACTGAGACGCCCACGCCTGTCAACCCTCTGGGCGCCAAGGGCGTCGGTGAGGCCGGGACGATTGGGACGACGCCGGCAGTGGCCAATGCCGTTGTCGATGCTCTGCAGCAGTTCGGCATCGATGAGGTGGAGATGCCTATCACTTCAGAGCGAATCTGGCAGGCGCTCAGAAACGCCACTCAGACGAAGAAAGGAGGCCGGCGATGATCCCGGTCGCGTTCGACTATGAGGCCCCGGCAACGGTCGCCGACGCGCTGAAACTGCTCAGTCGGCTCGGCGATCGGGCGAAGGTGGTCGCGGGCGGTCACAGCTTGATCCCCACCATGAAGTTGCGACTCGCGCAGCCTGAAGTGCTGATCGACATCAGTCGCATCGCCGAACTGCGCGGCATCACCACGGATGGCAATCACCTGGTCGTTGGCGCCCTAGCGACGCACGCCCAGGTGGCGTCGAGTGACCTGGTCCGAAGGCAGGCGCCTCTGCTCGCGGAGGTTGCGGGGATCATTGGCGATCCGCAGGTGCGCAACCGGGGCACCCTCGGCGGATCGCTCGCCCACGCCGATCCGGCGGCGGACTATCCCGCCGCCGCACTTGCCCTTGATGTCGAGGTGGTCGCGCGTGGTCCTCGAAGCGAGCGAACAATTCCCATCACACGATTCTTCCGCTCGCTTCTCACCACTGCGCTGCGGCCGAACGAGTTGATCGTCGCCGTGCGCGTGCCGAAGGCGGCCCGTGGCCAGGGTGGGGCCTACGTGAAACTCGCCAATAAGGCCTCGCACTACGCGGTGGTCGGCGTCGCAGCGTCGGTGCAAGTCACTCGTGGGAGGATCTCCGCGATCGCGGTCGGAGTAACCGGCGCGGGCAGCACCCCTCGCCGCGCCGGTCGCGTCGAGCGCGCTCTCTTGGGCTCGCCGCCGGACGTCGCGGCGATCGAGCGGGCATCGGCCTCCGCCGCCGAAGGCCTGGATCTCCTCTCCGACATTCACGGATCGGCGGAGTACCGGGCGCACATCACGCGCGTATACACCCGCCGAGCGATCGACGCTGCTCTGGGTCGCACGGGAGTAGCGCGCGCCGCCTGATCGCAAACCGGGGTCGTGGCCGGAAGCGGCCACGACCCCTACAGGTCGGGCTCGTCGATCGCTTCGTTGGCGCGCAGCCGGCGCTGGAATCGATCGCGCAGGCGGTCGGACATACGCGGTGCCGGACCTTCCCGTCGCGTGTTCACGATCTCGGCCATGATCGATACGGCGATCTCCGCCGGCGTCTCCGCGCCGATATCCACCCCGATCGGCGCGTGCACCCGTTCGAGCAGATCCGCCGATACGCCCTCATCGTGGAGCAACTTGAACACCGCCCAAACCCGTCGCTGCGCGCCGATCATCCCGACATAGGCCGATCGGCGATGGATGAGATGGCGGAGCGCGAAAACATCATGGGCGTGTGCCCGGGTGACAAGGACGAGGTACGTCCGACTATCGACCGCGAGTCGCTGGACCGCACTCTCGACGTCCTCAACGATGACCTCAGCGTCGGGAAACCGTTCGCGGTTCGCGAACGTCGCCCGATCGTCGATCACCGTGACGCGGAAATCACAGAGGCGGGCTATCCGCGCGAGGGGTTGGGCGATGTGACCCGCACCGAGGATGACGACGCGGGGCGGCGGCGCGTGCGGCTCCAGCAGGATATCGACCGTCGCCGCGTCTGGCTCCGACCCGAGCGGATAGGTTGCGGTCGTGGGCTCCTCTCTGGCGAGCGCCGCAATCGCCGTAGTTGCGACTCGATTGTCCAGCGCCGGTGACCCCAGCGAACCGACGCGCCGACCGTCCCATCGCACGAGCATCTTCGCGCCCACGGGGATCGGGCTCGCGCGTCGGCGCTCGATCACCGTCGCCAGCGTGACCGGGATGCTGTTCTCGAGCGCCGGCAGGAGCGCCAGTTCGGCCGCCGCACCTGGGCCGAACAGACCGCCCCGCAACAGCCCGCTCTGATCCGGCCCCCACGACTCGACAAATACATCGAGGGTGCCGCCGCACACGCCCTCCGACTTGATGTCGATCTCTTCCGTCAGCTCGACGTGGACCATTCTGGCGCGACCGTCGGCGATCACGTCCAGCGCCGTTCGCCACACTTCGGCCTCTCCGCATCCGCCGCCGACAGTGCCGAGCGCCTCGCCGGCGGACCGGATGATCATTTTCGCACCGACTTCCCGGGGCGTGGATCCGCGCGTGCGCGCAATCGTCGCCACCGCGACGCGCTGGCCCTCAGCGGCGACCTCGTCGATCCGACGGTAGAAGGCGCCGAGATCCTCACTCATGATCGTCGAGGATACCAGAGCCGTGCGGCAGTGCCGTGCATAACGGCGCCATCGCACGACGCACCGCGTTCTCCCTCAGAGGCCATTCCACTCGAGCGACGGCCTGCCCGCCCGGGCGTGAGGCTCACCGCCCGTAGATCGCGAGCCAGTCGCGGACGATCGAACGGAAGTAATTGTGATCCGCCTCGATGGCGGAGAGCGGATCGCCCGGTCCGGCGCCCGACTCGATGCTCACCCACCCGTCGAACCCGGCGCGGTGCATCGCGCTCACCGCCCAGCGGTAGTCGATGTCGCCAGCGCGCATCGAGGCGCGCTGGCTGACGTAGCGACCGGTCGTCGCGTCGTAGTGGCGCGTGCAGCTCTTGACGTGCCAGAGATTGGTGTGCGAGGCCATGGCGACGAGGGCGTCGCGCCAGTTCTCCGTTGCGTACGGCACGCGATACCCGTTTTGAAGGTCCGGATTGACCCCCACGTTGTCCCGGTCGATCAGGTCGAGCAGTTTGAGTGCGAAGATCGAGCGATCGATCATCCCGTCATCGTGCAGTTCGATGCTCAGTTCCACGTTCGTCTGGGCGGCGCGATCCGCCAGGCGCTGGAGCTTCTCCGCGGCAAGTTTCCAGTCGGCGTCCGAGTAATCTTCGCCTCTTCGAAGGCGGGTCTGCCGATCGGCCCGCTCGGCATCGGTCATCAGCGCCGGAAACGGATCGGACAGCGCGACGTTTAGGTAGCGCGCGCCCAGGATGGTCGCGACCTCAACGGCGCGATGCAGCTTCCGTTCATTCGCCGCGGCGTCCGGGTGACCGACGAGCGAGCATCGATAGGGGTTGAGCGCACAGCAATCGAGGTCGAAGCCATCGAGTTGGGCACGAAACTGGTGGAGGTCATCGTCCGACTTCGCGTGCCAGTTCATCCAGCTATCCGCGAGGTCGATACCGTCGAATCCATTGAGGCGCGTCCAGAGCAGGAACGGCGCGCGATCGTCCGCGGTGGGCACGTAGGAGAAGATCGGATGGGGATAGTTCCATCCGGTGAGAATGGTTGTCGCGAGTGCCAACTTCACCTGGCCGGCCGCTCCAAACGACGAATCGGGAGCGTATCCTATCAGCCACGCACGCAGGTTCGGCCCCGCCGGTCGCGCTTGGCGTGACACACGGTTCCGGGAGTGGACGCGTGCGCGTCGTCGATCTAACGCTGCCGTTCGATCCGAGGAATCTGCGCGTCTCTTTCGCGCCGTACCGGGAGATCGCGGTCGATGGGTGGCGGATCACAAAGGTCACGTTCGATACCCACGCGGGGACGCACCTCGACGCGCCGAGCCATCAACTGGTCGATGGCCCGCCGCTCCAGAGCGTCGATCTCGCGCGGTGTATCGGCCCGGCGTTCGTCTGCGATCTCCGGCATGTCCTGCCTCGGGACACGATCGAGATCGAGGACTTCGGGCCGTACGAGAGAGCGATTCAGCCCGGTGCGAGAGTGCTCTATCGCACGGACTGGACCGCACGTTTCGGCCAGCCTGGCTATCGCGAGGGGTTCCCCTGTCCGTTGGTCTCCTGCGCCCGCTGGCTCGCCGATCGCGGCATCGTCCTGCTCGGCATGGATTCGCCCTCGGTCGGACCGGTCTACCGGACCCCGGCCGAAGTGATCGCGGTCCACGAGCCACTTCTACGGCGTGGCGTCGTCATCGTTGAGGAGTTGGCTCCTCTCGCCGTCCTAACTGATACGCCGTGCCAGATCGTCGCGCTGCCGCTCGCGCTGACTGGCCTCGATGGATCGCCGGTGCGCGCCGTCGCGCTGGTGGGCGACTGATGCGACTCGCGGCATCGGGCGAGGTCTTCCCGCCGCACATCGCCGAGTTCACCGCAGCGCACGCGAGCCGCGTGCGCGAACTTGGATTCACCGGGTGCTTCACCCGGTTCGATCTCGACGATCCCTTCACAACGACCGAATCGGAGGTCCGCCGTGTCCGGGCGATCCTGGATGACCACGGGCTCGAGATGGTCCAGGCGATCGGGCATCGCCCGCCACTGATCCATCCGGATGACCGCGTGCGCCAGCAGGGTATCCGCGTCTTTCGGCGCGCACTGTGGATCGCGGGCGGTCTGCGCGCTCACTCCTGTCACACGGGACCGGGGAGTCTGGCACAGGCCGGCGTCACACGGGCCGACTGGGTGCGCTCTGGCGCCTGGAACCCGCACCCGGGGAACTGGGACGCTGCCTGCGTCGATCGGCTCATCCAGAGCCTGCGCGCCTGTGCTAGTGCTGCCGAAGACAGCGGCACGCGGATCGGCCTGGAAGGCCATGTGCTGGTGACGCTCGACTCGGCCGAGACGATGCGCGACGTGATCGACGCAGTCGGGTCGCCGGCGGTCGGGTGCGATCTCGATCCGGTCAACTGGCTGCGCCTGGAGTCGGTCTACCGGAGCGGCGAGGCCATCGATCGCATGGTCGAGATCCTTGGTCCGCGGCGCATCTTCAACGCGCATTCGAAAGACGTGATCGTCCAACCGCGCCTGGTGACTCATATTGAAGAATGCCCGACCGGACAGGGCATTCTCGACCACGATCGGTTGATCCTGCGAATGGAGGATATCGGCACCGAGCGGTACTTCGTGCTCGAACACGCCGCGGAAGCCGACCTGATCACCGGCCGCGCCTTCCTGCTGGCGCGCGCCGCTGCGCTGGGCGTGCGGGTCTGGTAGGGCGCACGCGGGCTGCCGGTGGTTCCGCCCGCAGGTGATAGGATGGGCGGCGGCGCAAACGGAGCTGAGAGGAGCGAGAGATGCCTGCCAAATATCGCGTCGCGGTGATTGGCGTCGCCCACATGCACGTCAACGAGTTGATGCGTCGCTTCGCCGAGCATCCGCAGTGCGAGATGGTCGCGATCGCCGACACGGTTCCCGAAGTCCCCGAGATCAACGTGACTTCAGCGTCGAGCCGCGCCCACACGACTAAGACGGCGTTGGGCGAGATCGGCGTCAAGAAGCAGTACGCAAATTGGCGCGAGTTGCTCGACAAGGAGCGGCCCAACATCGTCATCAACAACTCCGAGAACAGCCTTCACGGCGAGATCGTCGAAGCGAGCGCCAATCACGGCGCGCACGTGATGGTCGAGAAGCCGATGGCCGACACCCAGTTCGCGGCGCTTCGCATGGTGCGAGCGGCGCGAGTGAATAAGACCGCGCTCGCCGTCAACTGGCCCAGCACATGGTCGGGCGCGATGCGGGCGATGAAGCGACTGCTCGACGAGGGGGCAATCGGTCGACTCTGGCAGGTGACCACCCGGTACGGGTCGCTGGGGCCGCTCTCCTACGGGTCCACACACCCCGGCGTGAAGGCCCCGACCGCGATGTTCACCGACGATGAGAAGGCCGCCACCTGGTGGCACCGGGCCAACAATGGTGGCGGCGCGCTCCTCGACTACTGCTGCTATGGCGCGAATCTCTCCCGCTGGTACTTCGGCACCGCGCCGGAGGCCGCATTCGGGATGAAGATGAACGCGAACAGTCACTTCGGATCAGCGGATGACAACGCCGCGATCACCGTGCGCTTCCCGAACGGGATGGCGGTCCTGGTCGCGACCTGGAGCACCGTCGACCACCTGATTCCGACCGGTCCGGTCCTGTACGGCACGTCGGGCACGATGCGCACGGAGGGCCGCGCCAACGAGGCGCACGTCCTACTCGTGCAGGGCAAGGGTGAGCAGCCGAAGGTCGTTCCTGGCGACAGGTTCCCCGCCGGTCGCGCCACACTTGCAGAGGAGTTCATTCACCACATCGAGACGGGCGAGCCGCTTCACCCGACGATGGATGCGGACTTCAACCTCGAGGCGATGTCGATCCTCGACGCGGGCATCCGCTCCCATCACAGTGGCAAGATGGAGTCGTGCCGATCGATGCTCTGGGAAGTCGGAGCCTGAATCCGCGTTGCCCGGCGCGCGTGCGCTCGCGCGCCGGGTCTCACGCCCCCGGAGGTTGATAGGTGGAGTACCGGTTCGAAGATGCCTACCCGCTCTTCCGGCGCCTCGTGCCGATGCTCGACCGCATCGCCACCGGCTTCACCTTTACCGAGGGGCCCATCTGGCGCGGGGATGATCTTTTGTTCTCCGACATCCCCAACAGCCGCACGGTACGGTATCGCGCACTCCGCGAAGGGCCGGAGATCACCACGTTCCGCGCGCCCTCCGGCAACGCCAATGGCCTGACGCTCGATCTCCACGACGACGTGCTCGCCTGCGAGCACTCGGGCCGCCGGGTCTCCCGCATTCGACGCGACGGTTCGGTGGAGGTGGTCGTCGATCGATACCAGGGTAAGCGGCTGAACTCCCCCAACGACGTGGTTGTGCGGACCGACGGCGCGATCTTCTTCACCGACCCGCCGTACGGTCTCCCCCGCCAGACTGAGGGCAAGGAACTGGCGTCTAACGGCGTCTATCGGGTCGATCCGGGCGGCGGGGTGACGCTCCTCGTCGACGACTTCGATCGTCCGAACGGCCTGGCGTTCTCGCCCGACGAGCGGGTGCTCTACATCGACGACTCCGCACGGGCACACATCCGGGCGTTCGACGTCGCGCCCGACGGATCCCTCTCCAATGGGCGGATTTGGGCGGAAATGAAGGGCGGACCGGGCGAACGGGGCGTTCCCGACGGCATGAAGGTGGACGTCGAGGGGAACGTGTACTGCACCGGCGCCGGCGGCGTCTGGATCTTCGCAGCGAACGGGCGTTACCTCGGTCGTATCCACATGCCGGAGGTGACCGCCAATCTGGCGTGGGGTGGCGAGGACGATCGGACGCTCTACCTCACCGCTACGATGAGCGTCTATCGCATCCGCCTGGCCGTACCGGGTATCCCGGTCGGCTCACGGCGGCGCTGATCCGCCCGAACTCGTCCACGCGAACGACGCGCCGAGCGCCTCCTGGAGCGCAGCGTTCGTCGCGACCCGCACCATCTCGATCGAGCATCGTCTGAGGTCCGCGATCGCCCGGGTAACTCCCACGACATCGGCGGGCTCGGTGGCGCGGCCCGGTAGCGGATACGCGTCGGTCTCGATGGTGAGACGGTGCAACGGCACCGTCGTCCGGACGGCCTCGCGGAGCGGTCCGTTCTCCCGACGCAGGACCGGACGGCCGACCGAGATCCAGAGACCGGCATCGAGGATCGCGCGCGCAAGTGCCGGGTCGCCGGTGAAGTAGTGGACGATCGCCCGAACACCGGCGGCCGCGACCCGGTCGGCTGACCACGCGATGGAATCTGCGCCGCGCACGTGGAGGTTCAGTGGCCGGTCGTGCGCCGCGGAGAGCTCAATGAAGCGTTCCAGGAATACCCTCTGTATCGCGATCCCGATCGGCGAGGTATCGTCCAGGCCGACCTCGCCGATGAAGGGCGCGAGCGGGTCCACCAACATCCTCTCGAGAGTGGCCATCTCGTCGTCGGTCGGCACGCGTGCCGACCTGGGATGCCAGCCCACACCCGGGTGGATCCGCGGCCAGTCCGGGCGATGGCGCGACGCCCGGGCCAACTCCATCGTCGCTGCGGCGGAGGCGACGTCATTCGCGACCGCGAGTACCAGAACGACGCCGGCCGCGCGCGCGCGCCGCAGTAGAGCGTCGCGCTCCGCCGCCCCGTAGCCCTGGAGGTGGACGTGCGCGTCGGCGAAACCCGTCAGAGGATCAAGCGTCGGAGGTCCGCCGCGCGCCCGCGAAGGATGCGACCCGCGAACTGATACGACGAAGGCCGAGGCCACCGGGCGCCCGACGCAGTGAGGAGCGCCACGATCGCCGCATCGCGCTTCAATCGTCCTTCCTCGACCAGTACTCCGGCTGCGGCGACGCTTGCCGACGATGCCACGTCGACGAGCAGGCCTTCGTCGGCCAGTAACGCCGCCGCCCGCAGGATCGCGTCATCCGTCACCGCGATCGCGTCGCCGCCGACCTCCCGCATCACGCGGCGCGACATCTGACTCGATTCTCGCTCACGGATGGAGAGGGCGATCGAGGGCGCGGTCTCGCCCAGGTCGGGCACGAAGTCCTCACCCGCGGCGGTCGCTCGGACGAGCGGATCCGCGCCGATCGGCTGGGTTGCGATGATGCGAGGCGGGCGATCGAGCGCGCCGACGGCGACGAGGTCCCGGTAACCCCGCGCAACGCCGGCGTAGCCGTCGCCGGCGCCGACGGGGACGATCATTGCGTCGATCTCGCGCGTCGCGTCGCGCGTCACTTCGTATGCAATCGTGCGGTATCCCTCGATGCCGTACGGATTGGGAATCGGGAACGGCGCCATGCATGTCGCCGGGAACCAGCCGTCGGCGAAGAGTTGCTCCATGAGGTCATCGCGCTCGCTGGCCGGAACGCGGGCTACCGTCGCCCCAAGAACCGCGCACGCCTCAGCGAATGACTCGGGAGCCTCTTCGTGGAGCAGCACCACGCAGTCCAGACCTGCCCGCCGTGCGTAGGTCGCGCAGGCGACGCCATGGTTTCCGGTCGAGACGCAGAACACACTGCGGAACCCCTGGTGCAGGGCGACCGAGATCGAGACAGCCTGGAACCGATCCTTGAAGGAACCGGACGGATTCGTGCCCTCTACCTTGAGGAACAGGCTCTCCAGGCGCAGCGCTGGGCCGGCGACGCGGGAGGGCAGTAGCGGTGTATCGCCCTCACCCAGGGTGATTGCGCTGGAGCCGACCGCGGGCAACAGATCGCCCCACGACCAGATACCAGACTGCGAGCGTCCGCCTTCGACGAGATCGCGCAAACGGCGATTTGGAGTCCGTTCGTAACTGAACGTCCCTTGACGGCCGCAGGTGGCGCACCAGAAAGCGCGGCCCGGAGCGGATCGACTGCCGCAGCGGCCGCAGACGAGGGCGGGCTCAGTGGCCGACCGCGACACCGTCACGTCGGGGGTCGGCACCGCCGATGCGGGCACCGCTCTCAGGATCGATCGACACCCCCTGCCCACCGCCGACCGCGGCGGTCCACTCGCCGAGACGGGTGACCCGGTGGCCTCGTGCCTCCAGGCCAGCAAGCGTTTCCGTCGAGTAGCGCGACTCGATCATGATCTCCGCGCCATTGTTTGCGGCCATGGGGCGCTCCTCGGTCAGCATGCGCGCGTCGTCGCCCGTGGGGACGATCGCGCGCATGCGTGGCATGTCGATCGCCTCCTGCGTGTTCATCCCGAAGTCGATCCAGTTCGAGAGCATTTGCGCGGTGGTTTGCAGGATGCCGTAGCCTCCGGGCGTACCGATCGCAAGCGCAAGTCGGCCGTCGCGCCGAACGTGGGCCGGAGCCAG
Source organism: Chloroflexota bacterium (assembly GCA_016875715.1). GTDB lineage: Bacteria > Chloroflexota > UBA6077 > FW602-bin22 > FW602-bin22 > VGOZ01. The sequence continues at coordinate 17,591 of VGOZ01000022.1, forward strand.
ACACATCGCGCTCCGCCGGTTCGGTCCGATCACGTTCGGGCTCGCCGGATCGAGGTCGAACCACGCCGAGAAGTTATTGAGGAACACGCCGGTGCCCCCGACGCACATGCCTGATCCGAATCCGCCACCCAGGCTCTGAGTGACGGTCACGGCGTTGCCCCACCGATCGACGACCGAGAAGGATGTGGTCTGCTCATGCAGGAGTCGGTTCGGGTCGCCCGACTTGATGGCGGCAGGATCCTCGTACGCGTGCCAGCGGTCTCCCCGACTCGGCCTGGCCCGTGCCATGTCGACCTCGCGCTGACGGATCGCTGCGTACCGCTTGTCGAGGAGGCCGGCGACCGGGTAGTCCTGCCGCACCATGTAGTGCGTGCGGTCGGCGACCGCGACCTTGATCGCCTCGGCCATCAGGTGGACGTGATCCACCGAACCGTGGCCCATAGCCGCGACATCCCATCCCTCGAGGATGCCGAGTGTCTGGAGGTACTGGATTCCGCAACAGGGCGGTGGGAGGGTCGCAACCTCAAAGCCTCTATAGGTCGTGCGGATCGGTTCGACCCAGAGCGGCCGATACGCGGCCATATCCTCATACGTAAGGATGCCACCGCGTTTCTGCACGTCCTCGGCGATCGCCCGCGCGATGGCGCCGCGATAGAACGGCTCCTGGCCGCCCTCGACCACCTCGCGGAAGGTCCGCGCGAGTTCGCGCTGACGGATGATCTCGCCGACCTTCGGCGGTCTGCCGTGCGGCGCGAAGTTCGCCTTTCCCGCGTCGTCCATGATCGGCAGGCTCGAGGTGACGAACTCGACGTTCTTCGGCGTCACCGGCCACCCGGACTCGGCATACTCGATAGCCGGCGCGAAGACCCGCGCGCGGCCCATCGTCCCGTGGGTCTCCAGTGCGGTGAGCCAGCCGGCACAGTTGCCGGGCACCAAGGGTGAGAGCGGGCCTTTGCTCAGGTGCAGGTGGTCCGCGCGATACAGTTCCGGCCGCGCTCCGGCCGGGGAGTGGCTGGCGTAGTCGAGCGCACGCTGGCGCCCATCTGCCAGGGTGATCATCATCAGACCGACCCCACCGATGCCAGACATGTACGGCTCGACGACGTTGAGCGTCGCCGCGACCGCGACCGCCGCGTCGATCGCGTTGCCACCATCCAGCAGCATGCGCAGGCCCGAGATCGCGGCGATCGGGTGGGCGGCGGCGACGACGCCATGGGGTGCGATGACCGGGGGTCGGCTCGATGCCATCGGTTCAGTCCTCCTAAATGGGAAGCCTCATAGCTCGGGCGCGGCCTGAGGCACTTGCGAACACTTCGGGATTGACGCAGAACGCGACGCGCCCGCCGCGCAGCGCCGCGACCACGCTCCGGCACGCCATAGCGCCCCCGGCTGCGTTTGCCTCTTCGCTTCCACCGGCGACGTGCGGCGACAGGACGACGTTGCGCGCACGCAGGATCGGGTGGTCGGTCGGGGGCTCCCTCGGGAAAACATCCAGCGCGGCGCCGGCGATGTGCCCTTCATTCAGCGCCACGACCAGCGCATCCAGATCGACCAGTTCACCGCGGGCGGTATTGATGAGGTAGGCGGTGCGTTTCATCCGCTCGAGGCGCGCCGCGTTGACGAGGTGCCGCGTCGCGGGCATTAACGGGGCGTGAAGCGTCACGTAGTCGGCGGTGGCGAAAAGCTCATCCAAATCGACATAACGGACGCCCAGTTCTGCGGCCCACCGCGCGTCCTGCTGCACGTCGTACGCCAGAACGGTCATATCGAATCCCCGGGCGCGCCGGGCTACACCTCTGCCAATCGCTCCGGCGCCGACGATGCCGATCGTCTTCTGCCAGACGTCCGGGCCTGGCTCTCGCCGCCACTCACCCGCCGCGGTGGAGATGTGATGGCCGACGATCCGACGCGCCGAGGCGAGAATGAGGCCGAACGCGTAGTCGGCGACCGCGTCCTGGTTCGTGCCTGGCGTCGTTCCCACCTGGATGCCGCGCTCTGTGGCGACCGCGAGGTCGACGGTGTCGTACCCGACGCCGACCCGGCAGATAACCTGCAGATCGAATGCCGCACGGAGCACGGGTGCGGAGTAATTGTCGCTCCCCGCGACCACGCCGTGAATGCCCGCGAGGTGACCGATCATGTCGTCGGCAGTACGCGGCCTTGGGCTCCGCCTGACCACGACCTCGACTCCTGCGTCGCGCAGGATCTGAAACGAGGGATCGTCCTCGCGCATGAGCCAGGAGGTGACGAGGACCCGCTGTGGCACGGCGCGGGATTATAGGTCGCCCGGTCACCGATCTGGTCGGTCAGGCGCGCAGTCGGGCGGCCGCGAGCGAGAGCGGAATCCCCAACGCCACGATTGCGGCACTCGCGTGGAACGCGCCGCCGAGGTCCAGCACGTCGCCTAGAACCCCGGCGGTGGCCGGACCGACGAACATGCCGACCGCGTATACCGCCTGGAAGACACCCATCGCCGTTGCCCGCCTTTCCGGGTCCACCGCGCGCACGGCCTCACTCATCAGTGACGTCTGAGCGAAGCCGCGCCCTGCGCCGCCGATTGCCTGGCAGACGATCAGCAACGTGAGGTCGCCGATCGCCGGGACGACGGCAATGCTCGCTGCCATCAGAGCCAGGCCGGCTAGGATCAGCGTGCGCGGCGCTACCCGATTCCCCAGGATCGCGATCCAGAGTGCCGCGATCGTCTGGAGCGCGAGCGAGACACCCGTGAGTATTCCCAGATCGGCCCGCGACGCGCCGAGTAACGCTGCCTGGATGGGGACAAAGGCGTAAGTCGCCGCCCAGGCGGCGTACTGAGAGAGGGATGCCGTGATCGATACCAGCAGGAGTGTCGGCACGGTCATGGTGGCGACGACCGCAGCCCCGGTCGGCGGCGCGCGCGTCGCCCCCCGATGCTCCACGACGAAGAAAGTCAGCACGAAGCCGATGAGTGCGATCGCCGTCCCGCTGAGGAAGGTCATCTGCGGACCTACCCACTCCGCCACCTGCCCGCCCACCGTGGTGCTGATGAGAGAGGACATCCCGGCCGAGAAGGAAAGGATCCCCACCGCGCGGGCGACCTGACGCGGCGGGAAGTAGGCCGTGAAGAGGACCGTCGAGGTGACCCATGTCGCGGCCGCCACGCCGACGATCCCCCGCGCCACGATCATCCACTCCACCGTTGGCGCGAGGCCGAGGCCGAGGGCGCCAAGACCGGCGGCGATGAATCCGGCCGAGAGGAAGATTCGGCGCTGACCGGTTCGGTCAGAGAAGATGCCCAGCGGCAGGCGCAGGATCATCTGGCTGAATCCGTACGCGCCCACGAGTAGGCCGACGATGGTGAGCGATGCCCCCAGCTCCCGCGCGTAGACCGGCAGGATCGGGACGTAGACGTACATCGAAGACCAGTACAGGAAGATGACGCCGAGGAAGATGACCACGCGACCCCACTGGATCGGGGGATCCGCCAACGGAGCGGCGGAGGGGTCGAAACGCGGATGCGCGGGCGTCACGATCGGCCGCCGATTATCGGACTTCGGCGAACCCGTGCTGATCGTTGTCGATGACGGTCCCGCCCGTCGCGCGGCCGATGGGAGTTCGCGAGGTCTTCCGGAATCATCCCAGTCGGCGGTACGGCCGTGGTGCGGGTACAGCTCAAGTCGATCCGCGGCCCGACGGTTCTTGCGGGGATTCTGGCGCGGCACCCGGCTGCGTACCCGCGATGCCGGTCGCGACAGGCGCGCAGTTCCCGCAGAGAGCGGAGCGACCGATCTACCCGCACCAGGCGGGTGAGTCTCCTCCGATGGCCCGCACCGCTAGGTCAGCAGCCTCCTCCTCGGGCGTTCCCCAGGTCTTCAGCCAGCCACGAATATCCCCGTGAGGAACGCCCACGGCGCCCGGGCCGGTGGCCTCGTCCAGGGTCCGATGCGACTCCTCGATGAAACGCCCGCGTAGGACGCGAGGGGCGATCGATCCACGCTCGGAGATAGTCGAGAGCCTCCCGGGTGTCGCGTGCGTCCGGGCGCACAACGAGCCCGTGCAGATCGCCCTCGACAGTCATGACCATACTCCGCGTCGACGTGCTGATCGGCAGCCAGTATCCCGCGCTGGAAGTGCACTGACGCGCGTCCGGCGCGGCGCGTCCAGTTCGCGATCCTCGTCAGCGCAGGAGCGCCCGTGCCCGCTCCGCGATTGCCTCGGGAGTGAGTCCGAGGCTGATCAGGACGTCTTTGAGCGGCGCGGAGAGACCGAACCGATCGACCGCGACAATCGCGCCATCCTCGCCCACCCAGCGGTGCCAGCCCAGCGACGAGCCTGCTTCGATTGCCACCCGGGCGCGTACCGCGCGCGGCAGCACGCTCTCGCGGTACGCGGCATCCTGCGCCGCGAACAGCTCCCACGAGGGGAGGCTGACGACCCGGGTCGGCGTCCCTTCTCCGATGAGGAGCTGTCGTGCCGCGACCGCGAGCGCGACCTCCGACCCCGTCGCGATGAGAATGACGCGCGGGTTGCCGCCCTCGGCATCGGCAAGGATGTAGCCGCCACGCCGCGCCTCGCTCGCCGGGCGACCCGCGGCACGATCGAGGTGCGGCAGGTTCTGGCGGCTGTGCACGAGCACTGTCGGCGCGTGACGCCGCTCGAGCGCGATGCGCCATCCTTCGGTAGTCTCCGCACCGTCGGCCGGTCGGTAGACCACCACATCGGGGAGGGCGCGGAGCGCGGCGAGGTGCTCCACCGGCTGGTGGGTCGGACCGTCCTCGCCCAGACCGACGGAATCGTGTGTGAAGACGAAGATGACCCCGAGGTCGCTCAACGCAGCCAGGCGGATCGCCGGTTTCATGTAGTCGCTGAAGCAGAAGAAGGTTGCCGTATAAGGAATCAATCCCCCGTGGTAGGCGATTCCATTCGCGATCGATCCCATCGCGTGCTCGCGAACGCCGAAGTGCACGTTTCGGCCATCCGGACCCCATGGACCACCCACCGCGCCATGCACGTCCCCCGGGCGGGCGCCGGGCGCCTGGAAATCGCCCTTCCCGGCCAGAGCGGTGTTCGTGGATGGGTTGAGGTCTGCCGACCCACCGAACAACTCGGGCAGAACTCCCGAGATGGCGTTCATCACCCGCCCGCCAACAGATCGCGTGGCCGTCGCCGGATCTGTCGGTGCGAAGGTAGGCAGCCCGGTATCCCAGGACTCCGGCAGGCTTCCCCTCTGTGTGCGCTCGAACTGTGCGGCGAGGTCGGGTGTCGCGGCACGATAGGCGGCGTACCGACTCGTCCACGCGCGCTGGAGGTCCGCCCCGCGCGCGCCGGCCGTGTGGGCGTGACGTGACGCCTCCTCCGGGACGGTGAACGGCTCGTCGAATGACCAGCCCAGGTTCTTCTTCGTCGCTGCCACCTCATCCGGCCCCAGTGGCGATCCATGTGCCTCGAACGTACCGCCTTTGTGCGGACTGCCGAAACCGAGGGTCGTGTGGATGGCGATGAGGCTGGGGCGCGCCGTCTCTTGCCGCGCCGCCTGGAGCGCCTGTTCGATCGCGTCGAGATCGTTGCCGTCCTCGACCTCGGCGACGTGCCAACCGACCGACGCAAACCGACCGCGAATATCCTCCGCGAACGACAGGTTCGCGGAGCCCGCCAGGGTAATGTCGTTCTGGTCGTAGAGGTAGATGAGCTTGCCCAGCGCCAGCTTTCCGACCAGGCTCGCCGCCTCGTAGGCCACGCCTTCCATCAGGTCACCATCAGACACGATGCCGTAGGTGTAGTGATCGACGATCGTGTGGCCGGGCCGGTTGTACGTCGCGGCGAGATGCGCCTCGGCCATCGCCATCCCGACGCCGTTGGCGAATCCCTGCCCGAGCGGACCCGTCGTGAGTTCCACGCCCGGCGTCAGATGCGCCTCCGGGTGCCCTGGCGTCCTGCTGCCGGCCTGCCGGAACCTCCTGAGGTCGTCGAGCGACAGGTCGTACCCGAACAGATGGAGGAGTGCGTAGAGAAGAGCGCTGCCATGCCCGGCGGAGAGGACGAAGCGATCGCGATCGGCCCAGCGAGGGTCGGCCGGGTTGTGGCGCATCACCCGGTGCCAGAGGGCGAATGCCATCGGCGCGGCGCCGAGCGGAAGCCCGGGGTGGCCGCTGTTCGCGCGCTGCACCGTATCGATCGAGAGGGTGCGCAGAGTGGCGACTGCCAGGCGGTCGAGATCGCTTGTGGGCACGGAAACCTCCGGAAGCGCGGCTGGTGGGCTCATACTACAGGGAAGAGGCGTGGGCGGCGCCGCCGGCAGTGCGGATCGCTACCATTGCTGACGCGGCGCCCGGGCCAGATGGGAAGGCGGAGGTCTGCAAAACCTCTATGAACGGGTTCGATTCCCGTGGGCGCCTCCGGTTATCGCTTCCGCGGACGGGGTAATGGCCAACCTGGATCATGTCCGTCGCATCGCCTCGGTCCTTCCGGGGAGCGCGGAGTCGCCGGGGGATCAGTTCGGGTTCTCGGTTCTCAACAGGGGCAAGCATCGCGGCTTCGTCTGGCAATGGCGGGAGCGGGTCGACCCGAAACGGCCGCGAGTTCTGAATCCCCGTGTCCTCGCGGTGCGGGTCGCCAATCTGTTCGAGAAGGACGCCATCATCCAGGCTGAAGGGGAGAAGTTCTTCACCGAGCCGCACTACAACGGGTACCCGGCGATCCTCGTTCGCCTCGAGGCGGTGGAGAGCGACGAACTGGAGTCGCTCATCGTCGAGGCATGGCGGTGTATGGCGCCCAGGGCTCTCGTCGCCGCCTTCGATGCCGCTCAGGATCGCCGACGCTGAGGTAGGGTCGGCCCCTCAGTCAACACCATCTACCTCCAGGATGCTCGCGAAGCCCGCGGCGGCAAGTCGATCGCAGCCTCGTACAGGGGCAGATGCGTTTGGACGCAGCCGATCTTCCTGGCTTGCACGGGCGGAAAGAGTCCTCGTTCGCTGCTCTCCCCTGAAGGGATGAAGGGGGCAAGGCCGCTGATCGCCGCCCAGAAGAAGACGAAATAGCTGTCGGGTACGGGTAGCGGTACACGGTAGGCCGCGGTGCGCGTACACGGACCAGAGTGTGCGCGAACACCCGCGCCGGACCCAGGCGCGCCCCAGTTTCCTCGTAGACCTCGCGACGCATTGCCTCCTCGGGAGACTCACCGTGTTCCCCCATGGCCGCCGGGCAGTTCCCAGTCTTGGGTCCTCAGACGCGCCAGGAGGAGACGCCTACCGTCAAAGGCGAGGGCCCAGCGCTGGTGATCAGTTCAAGGGGTGGCATGGTCTCATCCAGGACAACATTGATCTCGTTCGACTGCGGGAGAAACGCCTGGTCGTACGTCGTCCCCAGGACGCGCTTGCCCAGCTCCCCATCTCCTCTCATCGTGTCCGGCCAGTTGGCCGGCGAGCCGTGGCGGGCAACCGAAACCGGCGGGACCATGCGCCGCCGAAGACGCGTGCCACAGGGATTCCTCTCACGGCAAGCTCGTGGACAGCAGCAGGCTCCCATCCGGAAGCACTCGCGCGCTCTGACCGGGGTAGATCACCGTCGTTGTGTCCACCTGTTCGACGATTGCCGGGCCAACGACCGTCTGATCGATCTGGAGCGTCGCCCGCCTCCACACCGGCGTCGGGACCGCGTCGCCATACTCATCGAACCACACCGAGCGCTCCGCCGGCGGGCGCGGCGCTTCGGGCGTGAACTCCCCCTCCGCGAGGGCTGGCAGCGGCGCGCTCCTCTGCACGTGCACCGCCACGATCTCGACCGCACCGCCCGGGTCGCTCTGTCCGTACGCGGTTCGATGGGTCGCGTGGAATCGCCGAGCCAGTTCCACGAGCCACGCCGAGTCGACGGAACCCTCCGGCAGCGGAACGGTCAGTTCGTGCGACTGACCCACGTAACGGATCTCGGCCGAACGCGCGCGGTGAAGCACCGCGTCGCCGACATCATCCCGCGCCATCGCCAGGGCGCACTCTCCATCCAGCGCGCCCAGCAGTGTCTCCAGGGCGTCCCCGTCAATTTGGTCAAGAGCCCGGCGGACGGTTGACCAGCGCTGATGCTCGATCTTCGCCACCAGTAATCCCTGTGCCGAGAGGACGCCCGGCGCCAGCGGCACGATGACCCGCGGAACGCCGAGTTCGGCGGCGAGGCGCCCGCCGTGGACCGGGCCGGCTCCCCCCAAAGTGACGAGGGCATATTCCCGGGGGTCTTCGCCCCGCTTGATCGAGACCAGGCTGAGCGCATTTGCGAGGACGCCGTTGATGACTCGATGCATGCCGCGCGCCGCGGCGATTGTGGCAAGACCGAGGCGCACGGCAACCCGATCGTGGATCGCTCGCTCGGCGCGCTCCCGGTCGAGTGGGATCAGACCACCGGCGAGTCCGGCTGGATTCAGGTATCCCAGCACCAGACTCGCGTCGGTCACGGTCGGTTCGGCGCCCCCGCGTCCGTAGCACGCCGGTCCCGGGTCGGCGCCGGCCGAGCGTGGCCCGACCGAGAACCCTCCGCCATCGTCGACCGAGGCGATCGACCCTCCGCCGGCGCCAACCGTCTCCACGTCGATCATCGGCAAGCGGAGCGGATAGCCACCCACCCGGCCCTCGCTGGCCACGAGCGGTGCACCGTCGCGCACAAGCGCGACATCGGCACTGGTCCCGCCGATGTCTATCGTCAGCGCGCTCCCGATCCCGGCGCGACGGGCCGCGGCCTGTCCGCCCAGAACGCCGGCCGCCAGACCCGACAGTACCGTCGCGACCGGGCGTTCGAGCATCGCCTCCGCACTTGTGATGCCGCCCCGCGAGTGGATGATCTGCAGCGGCGGCCGTACCCCGGTCTCCCGCAGGCGCTCGCGCAGGCGTCCGACGTACCGCTCCATCACCGGCCGGACGTACGCATCGAACCCTGTGACAGTCAGGCGCTCGTACTCGCGGAAGCGGGGATCGATCCGATGGGAAAGACTGAGCGGTAGATCGGGTCCCAGGCGTCGCGCGATCGCCGCAGCCCGCTCCTCGTGTACCCCATTCGCGTAGGCGAACAGGAAGCAGATCGCGATCGCCTCCACGTTGAGTCCCATCAGGGCGCGCACGGCCCGCTCGACTCCGGCTTCGTCGAGAGGGCGGACGATGGAGCCATCCGGCGCGACCCGTTCCGCCACCTCCTGCACGCGATGGCGCGGTGCGAGGAAGCCCGGGGTCTCGGCCTCCATGAACAGGTCGTACATGCGCGTCCGCTTCTGTCGGCCCAGGTAGAGCGTGTCCCGGAACCCCTCGGTCGCGATCACGCCGATCCGCGCGCCGCGGCGCTCCAGGATCGCGTTCGTCCCTACGGTCGTGCCGTGGACCACTCGCTCCACGTCCGTGCCCGTCGCTCCAGCCTGGCGGAACAGATCCTCCAGCGCGGCCGCGAACCCGATGCTCTGATCCTCGGGCGTCGAACGCACTTTGGCGGTGTAGGTCCGTCCAGACGAAGGTTCGAAGGCGACCGCGTCGGTGAAGGTCCCCCCGACATCGACGCCAACGAGCAACCTCAACGGCGTGCGAGGGCAGGGAGCGGACCGCGATCCAGCTCCGGGCGTGGCTCCCGCGTCGCCCCCATCCGCGCGCGCCGGCGACTCGTCCCCACTTCGTCGACCGAGCCATCCCGGGCCAACTCGACGCCGTAATCCTCCCGCGCGGCGTCCGGCGAGACTCGGCCATCGCGCACGTCCTCCGCGACGAGCGATGCCGCACGATCGAGCGGATCGCCGTACCCACCGCCGCCACTCACCCACACGTGAAGGCGGTCCCCCGCGCTCAGGCGCACGATCTGCTTCGAGGCAACGGTCTCCTCGCGGCCATCCCGCCGCGCAACCCAGGCCCGACTGCTCGGCGCCGACATCCCACCGGCGATGCCCCAGGGCCGGGTCGTGTGCCGCTCGCCGCGGTAGGTCGCGGTCGCATCGCCCCGCAGGAGGTGGAACACCTTGTACGTCCCCAGGCCACCGCGCCACTGACCTGGGCCGCCGGAGTCACGGCGCAACTCCCAGCGCTCGATTCGGACAGGAGAATCCCCTTCGATCGCCTCGGCAGGGATGCTCATGCAGTTCGTCGCATCGGTCTCGACGGCGTCGACCCCATCCATCCCAGGCCGCGCCCCCATCCCTCCGGCACCCAGTTCGCTCGTGACGTAGGTGCGCCCGGTCAGCGGGTCGATGCCGCCGAAGTTCATCACCAGCATCTGGCCCGACGAGGCTGCCGGCAAAGTGCCCGGCATCGCCTGTACGAAGCACCCCATGAGCACGTCGACGAGTCTCTTGACCGAGGCCGTCCTCGCGTTGACCGGCGCGGGCGGACTCGGATCGACCATGCTCCCGGCCGGTCGGGTGATGCGCACGGCGCGATAACAGCCAGTGTTGTTGGGGATGTCCGGGCCGGTGACCGCGCGGATGACGTAGTAGACCGCGGAGAGCGTCGAGGAGCGGACGCAGTTATACGGTCCGGAGAGCTGAGGGCTGGTGCCTGTGAAGTCGACGTGGACGTCCGACCCGTCGATCGTGACGCTGGCGGCGATGCGCACGGTCTGGCCGACGCGCACGCCGTCGTCGTCCATGTAGTCCTCGAACCGGTAGGTCCCATCCGGGATCGCCGCCAGGCGCGCCCTCGTGACCGCCTCCGCCCGGTCCGCCAGAGCGCGATGGGCAGCCTCGAACGCGTCCGCGCCGATGTGCGCCACCAGGTCCACAAGGCGGCGGCGGCCCACATCGCACGCCGCGATCTGGGCGCGCAAGTCGCCGAGAACGGCGTCGGGAACGCGGACGTTCGCGCGCAGGATCGCGAAGATCACCTCCACGGGTCGTCCCGCCTCGATCAGGCGCAGTGGCGGAAGGCGCAGGCCCTCCTGGAAGAGATCGGTCGCGTTCGGCGGCAGACTCCCCGCGACCATTCCACCCATCTCCTGGTGGTGGCACATCGTGGTCGTCAGGGCCACGAGTCGCGGGCCGCCCACCGCCTCCACAAAGACCGGCATCACCAGCGTGATGTCCGGCAGGTGCGTGCCACCCTGGTACGGGTCGTTGAGCGCGAAGACATCGCCCGGCACCATCGTCTCGCGGGGGAACGACGCGAGGACCTGTTCGACAGCCGGAATCAGGCATCCGAGATGAATCGGAATCGCCGCGGCCTGGGCGATCACCTCGCCATCAGCGGAGAAGATCGCCGATGACGCGTCGAGTCCCTCCTTCACAATCGGCGAGTAGGCCGCGCGGAGCAGGCTGGACTCCATCTCATCCGCGATCGAGGTCAGCCGGTTGCGGATGACCTCGAGGTGGATCGGGTCCATATGTGCGCCGATTGTACGAATGGGTCCATCCGCCGGCTCACCGCACAATGCCGCATTACGGCACGATACGTTCGATACCCGTTTCGACAACCGCGCGGAATTAGGTGACATTGATGTCAGGATCGCATTGATTAAGGGCGGCTCAAGGAACGCTGCGCGGTGTTGCGTCGCAGCGCATCCACCCGTGATCCTCTCCTTCGCCGCGGTTTGAGGGATCCCCGGGCACGTTGCGCATAGACTGCACTCAGCGTTCCTCCGGAGGGTTTCCACGATGCCGCCGACGATCCTTCGCTGCGCCGGACTGGTCGATGGCACCGGCGCGCCTCCCGTGCTTGACGCCGCGATCCGGATTGAGGATGGCCGCATCACAGCCGTCGGACCCGCCGCGTCGGTAGCCTCCCATCCCGATGAGAGGCCGGAGTTCTCTGACGTCAGCCCGCACTGGATCTGTCCGGGCTTGATCGACGAGCACACTCATCTGGGTCTTGCCGGGGATGGGCGCTCGTACGAAGAGATGGCCGAGGACCTGGACGAGATCATGATGCTTGCCGGGGTCTTCAACCTGGGCCTGCATCTTCGGGCCGGGATCACGACGCTGCGGGACAACGGCGCCCGCAATCGGGTCGGCTTCGCGCTGCGCGAGGGCGCTCGACGCGGGTACATCCCCGCGCCCCGGATGTATGTCTGCGGGCGGCCGATCACCTGCACCGGCGGCCATTTCTGGTGGTGCAACGAACAGGCCGATGGCGAAGCCGAGATCCGCCGCGCCGTACGGCGCCTTGTTCACGAGGGTGCCGATCACATCAAGATCATGGCCTCAGGCGGCGGCACGCGCGGGACGATCCCCGGGCGCCCCTCGTACGAAACTGCAGAACTGCACGCCGCGGTCCACGAGGCGCATCTCTTCGGGCGACTCACCGTCGCCCACTGCCGGGCCAAGGAGTCGATGGTCCGCGCGATCCACGCGGGACTCGACCTGATGGAGCACGCGGAGTTCCTCGACCCCGACGGCGTGATGCGGTTTGACCCTCAGATCGCCGCGATGATGCGGGAGGCCGGAATCTGGGTCAGTCCGACGCTTCAGGCAGCCGGCTACCCGACCGTGCTCGCATTGCAGGCGAAGCGCGAGAAGGATCGGCTCTCCCGCACGGAGGAGCAGCTTCTGGCCGCGGCCGAGTCGCGTCTGGAGACGCGCGTGCACCATTTTGGCTTGCTGCTCGAACACGGACTGTTGCCGCGCATGGTTGCCGGGTCGGATTCCGGTTGCGGGAACCTCGCCTTTGGCCATCTCGACTACGACCTCACGCTCATGCACAGGGGCGGGATGACTCCGATGCAGGTCCTCGAGTCGGCCACGCGCATAACGGCCGAGGCAATCGGCGCCAGCGCGGAGATCGGCACGCTGGAGGTTGGCAAGATCGCCGATCTCATCGTCGTCGAGGGCGATCCCAGCGCCGACGTGAGTGCGCTGGGTCGGGTGAGGGCGGTCTACCAGGAGGGGCGTCGGGTCCACGCCGCGCCCGTGGCCACCGGGTAGACTGCGCGGCGATGCGTGGAGTAGTTCTGCCCGGCGATCGCCGGGTCGAATTCCGTGACTTCCCGGATCCCCGTCCCGGGCCTGGCGAAGTAATCCTGCGCATGCGCGCGTCCGGCCTTTGCGGTTCGGACCTCCGGCCGTATCGTGCCGCCGCGGGATCGAGGCCCGAGCCGCTCTGTGTCTCCGGCCACGAGCCGTGCGGCGAGGTGGCGGAGGTCGGCACGGGTTCGCAACCGGCCACCGTGCGGGTGGGCGCCCGGGTCATGGTCCATCACTACAGCGGGTGCGGGTCGTGCAAGCACTGTCTGGTGGGCTACACCCAGATGTGCCTGTCCCACCACGTCGTCTACGGGTTCAGCGGCCACGGCGGGAACGCCCCGTGGATGGTCGTCCCCTCGGGCACACTCGTGCCGCTGCCGGACGAGCTCTCGTTCGAGGCCGGCGCGGCGATCTCTTGTGGTACCGGCACGGCCTACAGCGCGCTGAAGCGGCTCGGCGTCTCCGGGCGCGACACGCTGGCGATCTTCGGCCAGGGTCCGGTGGGCCTCAGTGCCACGATGCTGGGCCGCGCCATGGGCGCGAGGATCATCGCGGTGGATCTCTCCGCGGAACGACTCGCTCTGGCGCGCGCGCTCGGAGCGGAGCACGCCATCGATCCCGCGACGACCGACGTGGTCGCGGCGATCCGCGCGCTGACCGACGACGAGGGCGCCGAGACCGCGCTCGACTGTACGGGCAGTGGGCTCGCCCGGGCCCAGGCGGTGCAGTGCGCGCGCATCTGGGGCCGCGTCTGCTGGGTCGGCGAGGGCGGAACCGTGACGCTCGAACCGAGTCCGGATGTCATTCACAAGCAGCTGACGATCTACGGGTCCTGGACCTTCAGCACGGTCCTGCTCGCCGAGTGTGCCCGCTTCATTCGCGATCGCGACGTACCAATCGATCGCCTCATCACCCACCGCTGGAACCTCGCCGAGGCCGAGACCGCCTTCCGGACCTTCGACGCCGGCCAGACCGGCAAATGTGTCTTCAGATTCGATCGATAGGCGGGCAAGGGAGGGCGCCGGTGAAGATCGTCGACGTACGGGCGACACGACCAATCGGACCCTTCGAGTGGACCCTGGTACGGCTCGAGACCGACGACGGGGCGATCGGGTACGGCGAGATGCCCATCTTCTCACGGGTCCACTCCGACGATCTGACGCAGGTGCGAGAACTGCTGGTCGGGCGACGGCCGCACGATGTCGAACCGCTCCTTGCGCCGCTCATGGTCGCCTTCGCGCACGCGCGTAACCCGGGTCTGGTCCACGCGGTCGAGATCGCGCTTCTCGACCTGGCCGGCCAGGCGATGGGCGTGCCTGTCTACGTGCTGCTCGGTGGGAAGTACCGGGACCGCATTCGCCTTAATGCCGATTCGCACGGCGGTGCAGACTGGTCGCCTGCCCTCATCCGGGAGAACCGCCACCTGGCCCAGGAGGAGAAGCGGCTCGCGGAGATCTATCGTCCAGATGCTTATGCGCGCCACGCCGCCGAGGTGGTGGCCGCCGGGTACGATGCGGTGAAGTTCGACGTTGACTTCCCCACACCGAACAAGAAGGATCGCGACGATCGCTCGATCGCTCCGGCGGAGTTACGCGCGATCGTCGAGGTGGTCGCAGCGATCCGCGGCGCGATCGGACCCGACGTAGACCTGGCGATCGATCTCCATGCCGCGTACAACGTCGCTGACGCGCTCCGAGTCGCCTACGAACTCGAACCGTTCCGTCTCACGTGGCTCGAGGATCCGGTGCCTCCCGGCAATCACGAAGCGATGGCGAAAGTGACCGCGAAATCCCGCATCCCCATCTGCACAGGTGAATCGCTCGTTGGGCGCGAGGCGTTCCGGGATTTGCTCACCCGTCAGGCCGCCGACATCATCCAGCCGGATACGCCGCGTGCCTCCGGGATGCGCGACCTCAAGAAGATCGCTGACCTGGCCGATCTCTATGCGGTGTCGATCGCGCCCCACAACATGACGTCGCCCATCGGGACGATCGCGGCGGTGCACGCCGGCGCGGCGATTCCGAACTTCCTGGCGCTTGAGTTTCACTGCCGGGGAATCGCCTGGTGGCAGGATTGCGTGGCAGGTCCACCGCTCATCGAGCGCGGCAGCATCGCCGTTCCAGAGCGTCCCGGTCTCGGCATCGCCGTGGATGAGGCGAGCCTGGCGGCCCACGCCGTTGGAGACCTCTGGCTCTGACCCGGACGCGGTCTCAGCGCGCGTTCAGGATCGCACGCGCCGCGTTATGTCCCGGCGCGCCCATGACGCCTCCCCCGGGGTGCGTGCCGGACCCGCAGAGGTAGAGACCGCGGATCGGCGTCTCGTACCGGCTCCACCCCGGGAACGGCCGCAGGCTGAACAGTTGGTCGAGGCTCATCTCGCCGTGGAAGATGTTCCCGCCGGTCAGGCCGAAGCGCGTTTCCAGGTCGAGCGGGGAAAGACAGTGCCGGTGGAGGATGATCTGCTTCAGATTCGGCGCATACTCGGCAACCGTGTCAATCACGCGATCGGCGAACCGATCCCTCTCCTCAACCCACGTCGTGCCGACGAGGTGGTACGGCGCATACTGGACGAACATCGACATCACATGCTTGCCGGGCGGTGCGAGTGACGGATCGTAGACGCTCGGGATGGTGATCTCGATGAGCGGCCGTTGGGAGGTGCGCCCGTTGCTGGCGTCCTCCCAGCCGCGCTCCATCGTTGCCAGGTCCGGGCAGATATGGGTGGTGCCGCGGTGCTGCGGTCCCGGCGCCGTGCCGGGCACTGCCCGGTAGTCGGGCAGGCCGTCAAGCGCGAGGTTCATCTTGAACGACGAACCCACGCAACGGTACGCCTCCACCTCGGCGCGGAAGTCATCCGGAAGCTCCGCTGAGTCGAGCAGGCGCGTGAACGTGCGCTTGGGATCGGCGTTCGAGACCACGACGCGCGCCTCAATCTCCTCACCGGACGCAAGGAGGACACCGCGCGTGGAGCCGTTCCGAATCAGGATGCGTTCGACCGGCGCGCCCGTCCGGATTGTCGCGCCCGCCGCCCGGGCCGAAGCCGCGATCGCTTCCGAGACCGCGCCCATGCCACCGCGCGGAAATCCCCAGAGACCGCGTACACCGCCGACGCCGCCCATCTGGTGGTGCAACAGGACGTATCCGGTGCCGGGCGTTCTCGGCCCGCCGTTAGTGCCGATGACACCGTCCGACGCCAGCGCAACTTTGAGCCGCTCGGACACGAACCAGCGGTCCAGGAAGTCCTGAACGCTTCCCGTCATCAGGCGAACAAACATCGCCAGGTCGGCCCGCCCCAGATTCACGAGGTCGAGCCCCAGCCTCCCTAGGGCCAGGGCATCCTCCATACCGCGGGGCGGCACATCGGGGGGAGGCCGAAGGAGGGTTGGCTCGACGACGCGGGCGACACGCCCGAGGAACTCCTCGTAGCGCGGGTATGCCTCCGCATCGCGAGTTGAGAATCGCGCAATCTCCGCCTGGGTCCTGGCCATGTCGCGCCACATGAAGAAATGAGAGCCATCGGGGAAAGGCGCGAAGTAGGCAGGCTCCTTCGGGGTCACCGCGTAGCCAAACCGCGCGAGGTCGAGGTCCACCACGACTTTCGACTGCATCAGGGAGACCAGATAGGCCGCCGACGAGTAGCGGAAACCGGGGAAGATCTCCTCGGTCACGGCCGCGCCCCCCACCTGATCGCGGGCTTCGAAGACGGCGACGCGACGTCTGGCGCGCGCAAGGTAGGCCGCCGCGACGAGCCCGTTGTGTCCACCGCCGACGATCGCGACGTCGAGGGGTGCGGTCCGGTGCCGCATCACCGGGCCGCGAGCAGAATCACGAGGGGCGGAAGGTGCGGGCAAGCGCAGCGATGTGCTCTGGAGTCGTCCCACAGCAGCCGCCAAGTACCGTGGCGCCGAGGTCCCTCCATCGCTGTGCCTCGACGACGTACCCCGCCGGAGGGTACTCGTCAGTGAACATCCACTCCGGCGGGTCGAACCGTCCCACGTGCGGGTAGACACCCGTCGCGACTGGGGACTGCGGGGCGAGTTCGCGGAGACCCACCAGGCAGTCCAGCGGCGGCGCGCAGTTGAGCAGAATCGCGTCTGGCCGCTCCGCCGCCAGGGCGGCCGCTGCCTGTGCCATCGTCTCGCCCGTGAAGAGGCGCCCCTCTTCGTCCGGCACAAAGGCGATCCACGAGGGAAGGCCGACCTGACGCGCCGCCCGCGCCGCGACTACCGCCTCGCCCACCGAGTTGACCGTCTCGACGAGAACGAGGTCGCATCCCGCGTCAGCGAGGATGCCGATCAACTCCACGTACTCAGTCATGGCGGCGTTATCGTCCGGCGCGAGGTCGGGTCGGAAGCACCATTCCAGAGTGGTGATCGCTCCGGCAATTGCGACCGGTCGATTGCCTGCTGCCCGAGCGCGCGCCTCCACGGCGAGCGCGACGGCCGCGCGCAGCGAGGCCTCTGGCCGATCGATCAGGCCCGGGCGCCCGACCCGCTGCATATGTGCCTCGTCGCAGAAATGGCTGAGCAGACTGCGCTTTGACAGTTGAAAAGTGTTCGTCGAGAGGACATCCGCTCCGGCGTGCACGTAGTCTGCGTGGAGGGCGAGGATGACTTCGGGCCGCGACAGATTCTGGTGATCTGCCCACGTGACATCGCGACGCAGGATCTCTGTCCCGATAGCGCCGTCGAGGATTACCGGTTGACCGGCCTCGAGCCGCCCGCGGAGCGGGCCGTAGAACCGTTCAGCCACTGGGCACCTCCCGGCGCAAAGCGGCGATGTGTTCTGGGGTCGCCCCGCACCAGGCGCCAACGATCGCTGTGTCGTTGCTCGCGGCGCGCACCTCGCGCGCGAACGCCCTCGGGTCCGGCAATTCCGCGAACTGCGGGTGGAACTCGAACTTCCAACTTGGCGGGTCGAAGAGCCCGCAGAGCGGCGCGACCCCGGTCGGCTGTCCCAGCCGGGCGAGAACCGGGTGAGCGCGCAGCACATCGGCCAGGGGTGCCGCCGTCGCGATCAGTGCCGCAGCCCCGCGCTCGACCGCGTATCGCGCCGCGACGGCGAGCGATTCACCGCTCAGCAGATCGCCGCTCTCGCCGACGGCGAAACTCGCCCAGAACGGGTGATGCGTGTCCGCGGCGGCGTCGACGGCCGCGCGGGTCTCCCGGTCGGTGCCGAATGCCTCCAGCAGGAGCAGATCGCATCCGGAGGCCAGACGGTCGGCGATGCGTCCGTGTTCCTCCCGCGCGGCACCGTAGTCCGGGGCGCGGTCAGGTCGGAACACGTGCTCCAGCGGAGAGATGACGCCCGCGATGGGGACGTCATCACGCCCGGATCTTCCCCGTGCCTCGCGGGCGAGCGCGACCGCGCGATCGAGAAGGCGATCGGCGAGGTCGGCCAAGCCGGGTGCGCCGATATGCGCCATGTGGGCGGGATTCTTGAAGACGTTGAGGTAGATCCGGCCGTTCAGGCCAAAGGTATTGGTGCGCAGGAGATCGGCGCCCGCGGCGAGATAATCCTGATGGATCCGCGCGACCGCCTCGGAGTCGGCAAGCATGCCGTGCTTCCGCCAGCGAATCCCACGGCGGACCGCCTCGGCGCCGACCGGACCGTCGAGAAGGATGGGCGCCGTCCCGAATCGTCTCCTGACGCGCTGATAGAGCACGGCCGGCCCAGTATATCGGCGATCGCCCGGACATCTACGCGTAAGAGCGTCTGCGCCTAGCCTCTGGCGAACGGCAACGCGCTTTCAGGGCGATCGCGCAGCGCCTCGACCTCGCCGCGCAGTACGTGCCGCGTGGACCGCTCCTCGGGCGAAGTCCGCACCGCCTCGGCGATCGCGAGTCGGCCCTGGAGGATCAGGAGGCCAATCGTCTCGCGCCCCACGCCCAGAATGCGCGCGGCCTCGGAGACGGAGATCACCTCTCCTGGTGTGGCGTATCGCTCGAAGATGTACGCGAGCCGGGCGCGCGAGACACGGAATCGGCCCGGATCGCCCTGTGACAGCACCGCCCGTCCCGGTGTGGAGGAGACTAGTGGCGCTGCGGAAAGCGTCTCTCGCGCACGTCGTGGGCCGCGACGTTCAGGTAGCGGGCAATGAGATCGCATTCCTGATCGGTCGGCATCGCCGCGCCAAGAAGCCAGTCCCCGACGTGAGCCGGATCAGCGCCCATTTCCAGCCCGAAACGCCGGGCGCTCTTCACTCCCTTTCGCGTCATCTCGGCACTGAGCCACCCATCGAACGTCTGTGTCGCCACGATCTCCTCCCGCCGAAGGCCACCGCTTCTGCCTATCCGGCGCTCACCCTATCGTCGGCGGCTTTTGATCGGCATTAAGGGCGGTCGTCAACGTATTGGTTGCGTGTTAGGGCTCAAGGGCGGTGTACTGGCCCGTAGGCTCGCGCACGAGGTAGTGCGGCTGATCGGAGAAGAGTCGCTGTCGCTCCGGGCTCCCGCTCCAGCTCGCGTATGTCTCTGGGTCGGGCCAGACCATCAGAGCGAGGTATTCGTGCGGATCGGTGCGGCTGCGCAGGATGGCGTGATACTCCATCCCCGCTTTGCGGCGCGTCTCCATCGCCTCCCGCAACCACGCCAGGCCGACCTCTTCCCGTCCCGGAGGAAAATGCACTGGCCGGATCAGGACGGGCGACGGCACGAGCGCGGATCGTAGCAAGCGAAACGACTGGCCCGGCCAGAGGCTCTGCGAACCTCTAGTCGCGGCTGGGGATGCCGGTTGGGCGCGGGCAAGTACCGGACGTCACGTAGATGCGAAATGCGAATAGGGCGTCTCGATTGCTCTCCGGGTCGATCATCTCGCACTGGATCAAATAGAGTGCGCGAAAGGCGCTCCGACCGACCGCGATCGTCAGATTGACCGGGGTGATGATCGAACCCAGGAGTTCCCCGCCCAGCGATTCCTGTGGGCCACGCGCGCCGTCCCAACCCGGAATCGCTGGGCGGAGTCGGACCCGGCGTGGGAACGTTGCGCACCGGTGTGGTCGTCGGTGTCGATGTGGGCGGCGGTCTGAAGGGTGTGACAGGCACCGAGTGTGGCCACCAGTTAACCTGAGGATCCACGACATCGATGAGCGACCGGAACTCGAGACCCACCGTCAACTTGCTGTTCGGCTCGGCCTCAGGCCGGCGATCCATCAAACGTCAGGTGCCCAGCGGGAGCTTGCGCGGTGGCGGCGGACGCGTTGGAATCGGCAGGAGCGCTTCGGCCGAGGAGACATAGGCCAGCGGAAGAACCATCGCCGCCGCCATGAACGGCCGACGCCCGATCCTCACTTCGCGCATCCCCTGGGATAGGGGGTTCGCTCGCGTCTCATCCATAGAACGGAGTGCGGGCCCGCGCCCGGCGACCGAATATTGCAGCGATTTGTGGCATCTGTCGCTCGTTGACGAAGCGTCCGAGATTGCCTAGGCTGGACTTGAACCGTGGCCGCCGTCTAGGAGCGTAGCACTGTCCACACCGCGTCGCAGGGCGCGGCCACCCGATACCCCTGCCAGTTGAAGCCAGTCCTGGTGCAGGCGAGGCACGCGCGCTCGGAATCTTTTTCGGCGGTCTCCTCGTTGTCGCGCTCGCGCTCGCCTATGTCTTCGGCTTCCTTACCGGCAGGCCGCTGATCGACCTCAGTCCGTCACCGACGCCGGCGCCGACGGTCACACGGCTTTCACCGGGACTCGATAGGCAGATCTACACCATCGATCAGACAAAGCAGCGATTGATCGCCGAGATCAACTCGCGCGGCGTGGCGTTCGAGCAAGCGGGGGTCCGGCTGGTGCCGCCGGACGGCATTGTCGTCTCGGGGCGTATCCAGGGTCCGCTCGGCCCGATCCCCGTCGAGGCCCACCTACAGGTGCAGTTGAACGACGGGAAGATCGCCACCTCCAATCGCGGCATCCGCGCGATCCGGATCTCCGTGCCCGCCCGCCGGCAGCGACACCATCGAATACCTCGGTCTCACCCACTGCTATGCGCCAGCGATCCCCGAGGCAGGTGTGGCCGACGACATCGTGGCGCACTTCGTCACATCGATTCGCGAGCGCCGGCGCCCCTGGTGCGACACTACGGTTGGCCTGCACATCGCCGAGCAGTAGACGATGGCCTACCGCTCTGCCCAGACCGGCCAGACGATCGACCTGACCACGACGTTCGTCCTGCCGTGGGAACGGGAGCCGTCGCTGATGAGCCTGGCCGACGACTGATCCTGATCGGTCAGCCGTAGAGCAGGTACTCGGCTCGCGACTCTTCGAATGCGCGCAAGTCCTCGCTCCAGAGATCGTCGAAAGCGAATGCTCCCTCTCGGTCGATCGCGTCGCGCGTTGGCGGATGACCCAGGAGACGGTCGTTCCACGGCGGCGACCCTGGCCGCAGAGGCAGCCACGCGAATGCCTCAGGGAAGTGGCGGCGCACTGTCCGCAGGAGCGTGAGGCCCACGCGCAGGGGACGAAGAAGATCCGGTCGCACGATGTGGATGCAGCAACCCGCACAGACCACACCCTGGTGGTTGCTCGTTGCGGGCTGAAATGCGACCGCCTGGAGCAGCACACCGGGAAGCGACCCGGCCGCGTCCACGATCGCCCCGCCACTTATACCTGGCGCTCCGAACTGCTCGAAGGGGCGGGCGGTACCCCGGCCCTCGCTCGCTGCCACGGCCTCGAAGAGGCAAGTTCCGGCGTACAGATGCGCCGCGCTGCGCGTTCCGAGATTGGGCGATGGGCTGATCCACGGGCGGTCACCGCCGAGCGATTCGCCACGCCACCGCGGCGCGGCGATCACAGTCAGGTCGACATCGATCCTATCCTGACCGATGCACCATCTGGCCAGTTCACCCAGCGTCATCCCGTGGAGCACCGGCAGTCCGGCAATGCCCACCTGAGACGCAAACTCATCCGTCATCAGCGGACCGTCGATGCGGCGGCCCTGCGGGTTGCCGCGATCGAGGACAATGACCGCCACACGTCCGGCACAGGCGCGCAGGGTTGCGCGCAGAGTCGCGAGGTAGGTGAAGTAGCGCACGCCGACGTCGGACAGGTCGACCACCAGGCAGTCGATCGCCGTCAGATGTGCTGGCTCCGGTGCGGTCCGCGCGCCGTAAAGGCTGACCAGGGGCGGCGACGCGTCCGATCCATCGCGATCGGTGATCGGTTGGCCCGGCGGTTGCGCGCCGACAGTGCCGTGCTCCGGGGCAAACAGGACCTCTGGCCGTCGACTCGCCACGTCGGTGAGAACCCGGGCGACGGGCACAAGCCGCCGGTCGGCCGCTCCGCCGCCGGTCAGCAGTCCGTACCGGCGCCCACGCAGGAGGTCCGGGCGACCCCGCGCGACATCCAATCCGCTCGCCCACGGCCGCATCGCTCGCAGACGATAGCGTCTCCCGGGAACGCGGAGCGGGGCGCGCTAGCGCGCCCCGCTCCGCGGGAATGCCACAGTCCAGGACTACGGGGTTGTCACACGGCGCGGGCGGCGCCGCCACAGCAGGTAGAGGCCACCGAGAGGCACAGTCCACCACAGGAAGCCAATCAGGATCAGGGCGAACTCGGCCAGAGCCTTCGCGATCGTCAGTGCGGCGAGCCAGCCTGCCTCGAGAAACTGCAAGGCGTCCCACGGGCGCGACGTCCGTGCGTCGATTGCCGGCGGTGTCTGGAACGTCACGGTCAGAGTGGCGTCCACCGAGCGGCGCTCGAGAGTGCGCTGACGCGACTCCAGTCGGTCGATCTGCGTGCGCATCTGACTCAGTTCCTTGGTCAGGCTGATGATGTCATCCAGGTCGCTCCGCCCGCTCCAGCAGCCTTGCCACCGCCGATTCGGTCGCCCGGAGGTTTCGGACTCTCGCCTCGATGTCGATCACCTCCTCAGTCACATTGACCGCACCCGTCTACTCGCTCTCGACGCGGTCGCCGAGCTGGCGCAGGTCGCTCACGAGGCTGTCGAACCGTTCCGTCGGCACGCGGACGGTGACGGTGGCGATGCTGCGTACTGCGTCCTTCTCGCGCTCCTCGCGCGAGGAGACGGCGATCATCGAACCGCCGTATCGGGTCGCCAGTTGCCGCGACTCGCGCACCGACGTCTCGACATCGCTCGTCGTGATGGTGAGGGTGCCGGAGCGGATCACACTCTCCGCGCCCGGGGGTGGCGCGAAGGCGAAGGATCCTCCCTTGTTCTCGAACGCTGAATCCCGCGCGATGGCGCCCGAAGACGGAGCGGCTGCCACGGCAGGCGCCGGAGCCGGTGCCGATGCTGCCGGTCGCGCCGGTGCCACGGTGGGGACCGCGGCGGCGCACCCGATCGCCGCGCCTACGATGATCGCCATGCCGAGTCCGTGGACGATGTTGCGAAGTTCCATGTCGCTCCTCCTTGCGATCTCGGAGCCATGACGCGTGCGCGTCGAGTTTTGTTCCACCGGTCTGCGCCTACACTCCAGCGCGGTGTCCGGTAAGTTCATCGCGATCGAGGGAATCGACGGCGCGGGCATTTCGACGCAGGCTGGCCTGCTCGTCGCCCATCTGACCGGAAGTGCGGTTCGGTGCCTCAGGACGCGCGAACCGACCGATCGCCCGATCGGCGCGGTCATCCGGCAGGTGCTCGCGCATCGGTACGCGATGCCCCCGGAATCGCTCGCCCTCCTGTTCGCGGCCGATCGCGTCGACCACATCGAGAACGTGGTGCATCCCGCGCTTACCGACGGTGTCACGGTCGTCAGCGAACGTCATCTACTCTCGAGTCTGGCTTACCAGGGCTCGCTCCTCCGCGACATCGCCTGGGTCCGGGCCATCAATAGGGGCGCGTCCCGTCGCATCGAGCCGGACCTGACCATTCTCCTCGATGTGAGACCGGCGCTCTCGCTGCGCCGTATCGATGGCGACGTTCGGCGCGACGGTCGCGAGATCTTCGAGGAGGAAGCGACGCTCCGCGAGACTCGACACGCCTTCCTGCGTCAGGCTGCGCTCCTCAGGCGCCGCGGGCGACGCATTGACATCATCGATGCGAGCGCCCCGGTCGCCGCGGTGGCCGAGCGGGTCTGTGCCCTCGCCGACGCGATGCTGGGCGAGTCAGGCTGAGTGCGAGGCGATGTCAGGTCGCCCTGCGGGCGGCTAGGCTGCGCGGATCGCGGACGAACAGGACATAGGTGAAGGCGGCGCCCAGGGAGATCACCGCCCCGAGAATGAAGAGGGGCACGAATCCCCAGGTATCGGCGATCGCGCCGCCAACAAGCGGGCTCACCAGGGCGAAGGGAGCCACACTCGAGTTGTTGATCGCGACGTAGGTTGGGCGCTCATCTTCTGGACCGAGCTCCAGACCAACGGGCATTGCGGATACCTGTGTAGCGGCCACATGAAGTCCCATGAAGATGAACACCACCGCCATGCTCGCGAGATCGCTGGCTCCGATTGCGACGGCCGCAGCTAGCGACGAGAAGAGTGCGCCCAGGGCCAGAGTCGCGACGTGACCGCGCCGGTCGGCCAGCCAGCCGCAGAGGAACGCCCCGGCGGTCTGCGCGAACAGGCTGACCGTCGTGAAGATGCCGACTGCGGAATCCGGCATCCGAAGCTCTTTGAGCGCGTACACCATGAAGAATCCCGTCGCCAGGGCGCCCACCACCGAGATAACGCGCGCAATCAGAAAGCGGGCGAGGTTGCGGTTCTCCATCACGATGCTGGGCAGTCGGCGGAGGTATGCAATCAAGTTCCCCCGAGGCGTTGTCGGCGGACCGGGTACCTCGCGGACCGTCGCGAGAAAGGCGTACGAAACCACCACGGCCGCTGTCGCCGCGGCGAAGCAGAGCGCGTAACCGTTCGGAAAGCCGAAGCTGTCCAGAAGGTACGTGACCGCGGCGGCACCGCCTAATCCCAGCAGCGACCCCGTACCATTCGCCACCGCGAAGAAGCGCCCACGGATCGGTGTAGAAACCGCCCGCGCGAGGAGATCGAGCCAGGCAGGCATCAGCCAGCCGCCCACCACGGTCATCAGGATCATCAGAAGGAGTAACAGCGCGAGGGTGATCCCGGGCGCGCTAATCGCGAGAAGCCAGGCGGCAACAGCGAGAGCAGGGAAGCTGACCCGCTCGAGGATGGTCCAGCGCATGATGAACGGGAGCTTTCGCGCGAGTTGCTCCGTGTGATGAGCGGCGAAAACCGCCGGCAGCATCCAGCCCACGGTAAGAAGAGCCGGGATGAGGCCGATGACCGTATTGGAGGCTCCCAGCCGCTCTGCAAACGCGGGGATGAGCGTCTGCTGAGATGCCAGCGCCATGGCGAAATGCCAGAAGGCGAGATCCGCTCCGAGCGCGAAGACGCTCCAGCGCCGTCGGGGCGGTGCCACCGCGTTCACGGGAGACCTCCCGTCTCCGCGGCGCGTGCCATCGCCCGCGCGATCACGGTCAGCCCCGTCGCATCGAGCACGACCAGATCCGAGCCCGGGTCGACCAGCGCCGCCCGAGCCGCGTCCAATCCCAGCGCCGTTCCACCGCCATCGGCTAGCGGCGACCCTCCCACCTGCGCGACGCACACCCCGTCGGCATGGGTCTGTAGAACGAACCACGCCGCGAGGTGATGGATTTCGCCTTCTCTGTCCACAGCCGCAGTCACGTCGTCCTGAATCGGTGCCTCGATGAGGAGGATCCGGTCGTCCCACTCCCCGGCCGATAGCCGCCCACCGAGCGTCCCCCGCGAAATGCGCACCGGAACTGCTCTCGGAGGGTCTCGAATCGGGTGCGGACCTCTTCGTTCGCCGGGCGCAGCGCCTTCGGGAGCCGCCCCGGCCACCAGTTAGCCCTGGACACCTTGAACGCATCGCGGGAAACGCTCTGCCGTGCGAGTAGTGCGCCATCGAACCGCAGCCGGGATAGCTTAAGGCTCAGCCTGGGGACGCTGACACCGGGACCCAACGCGAGATCGGTCCACCCGAGTGGCGCGACCACCGTTCTCTGCGTGTTGAACGGAGGGATCGCCTCGGTCAGGATCGTCGCCTCGCGCGCGCGGGCGACCAGATCGCACGGCATCTCCTCCCACTCCACGCGCGTTACCAGGTGCATTGAACCCGGCATCGCGCGTGTCGCGGCAACATCGGTCCCGATATAGCTGGCCAGGCGTTGGCGGAGCGATCGTGCCTTGCCGACGTAGAGGATGCGCCCGGAGGCGTCGTGAAAACGATAGATCCCCGGGCCAGGCGGCGCGCGCGTCAGCAGGGTCGGGTCCAGTAGAGGTTGCCGTGCGAGGGCGTGGATGGCTCTCGCCGAGGATGGCGCGACCGGGTGGTTCGATGCGTCGTCGGCGAACCGGCGGGCGCGCGCCAGCGGTCGTTCGCGCGACTGACTGGACAGGCCGCGGCCGCCGAGGCGCGACTCCCCCAGTTCGCGCACGGGGTTGTTCAGAAGCGGGAGGCCGTGCGCATGCAGGGCGAACTGAAGGTGGGCGACCGCGAGCGCGATATTCTCACCCACGATCTCGTGGGCTCCGAGGTAGGCGCAGATCCGCGGGAGTATTTCGGCGAGGTCTTGGCCGGTCGCGAGTTCCTCCGGATCCAGGAGGTAACGCCGAAGGACGCGCATTGCGACGTGCGGCGCTTGCGGCGGAGGTCGAATCACAAGTTCCAGGTCACCTTCCGCCCACCGGCCAGCCCGCGCCGCGGCGATCGCCAGGATGCTGTTCCTCCACGGGCGCTCGACCCGTGCGACGACCACCAAACCCACGGAGACAGGCGCGATGCCGTCGGTTCGATACGGAGCGGCCGGTTCCGCCACGCCGCGCTCTCCGGCCACGTACCATCGCCTGTCACCATCGCGCTTGAAGCGGGGGTCGCCAGCGAGGACGCGGGCGGTCAGTTTGTGCCAGCGTGGGTCGCTGGTGCCAAACAGGTGCCCGGCGAGTGCGGTCTCATCGGCGCGGCCATCACTCAGGTACCGCAGCGCGCG
>VGOZ01000023.1 GCA_016875715.1 Chloroflexota bacterium
GCTGAGCTCCGCCTGTTGAGATCGCTTGAAAGCTCCGCCCACTCTCTACCAGCCTGCCGACGGTTCCTTTACTCAATCTGAACCGCCCCGGGAAAAGTGAAGGCTCCATGCCATGAGAGGATGGAGCCTTCACTTTTCCCGGGGCGGTTCATGGCGACCGCGATCAGATCGCTCGGTGGGACTGATCGCCCCGCCCTGCTAGCTCCAGTCACACCCGCAATCGGCCTAGACGACGACCGCGACGCCGCCTGTCGCTCGGGCGGTGACGAGAATGGAGTCGTTTCGTTTCGTGCTGATGACCTTCGGTCGTAAAGGTTCACTGGCCCCGACTAGATCAGGTTCCTGCGCGGCGGGCCTCCGCGATGAGACTGGGCACACCCTCGAAGGTGACGGGCCGACCGCCCAACGCCGCGAAGATTCTCAGCATCGAACTGATCCACAATTAACCCCGGCCCTGCTGCCCTCCGCCCCGCGCCGAGACGTGACGAAAAATGCCGGGTCGTCGCCACGCGCAGCATCGGCGGCCGGTCTAGCAGCCGGTGGAGAAGCGCAGATTCTCGCGACCCACCTGCGACAGGGACGGTACGCCAATTAGGGCAAGGCATCGGTCGATCTCGTCCTTGAGGATGCGGAAGACGTGGTCGACGCCCTCCTCGCCGGACGCACCCAGGCCGTAGACGTAGGCGCGCCCGACGAGCACCGCTCGAGCTCCGAGCGCGAAGGCCTTGACGATGTCGCTGCCGCGGCGGACACCGCTGTCCAGGTACACCTCCGCTCGGTCAGCGCAAGCGGCGACAATCTCGGGCAGCACCTCGATCGACGCCGGGGCGTAGTCAAGTTGGCGCCCGCCGTGGTTCGAGACGATGAACCCGTTCACGCCGACGTCGAGCGCCCGAGCCACGTCTCGGGTCGACGTGATGCCCTTCAGCAGCATCGGGCCCCGCCAGCGCGCCCGAAACTGCTCGAGGTCGCGCCACGACACACTCGGATCGAGTTCCCGCGCGACACGGTTGCCAAGCTCGACGAATTGGCTGGCGGTCAGCGCCGCGACGCTCGGCGTGTTTGCGAGCGTCGGTCGCGGTCCCTTCAGGAACCGGTGCAGCCAACCAGGATGCGAAGCGAAGTCGAGCACGTTGGCGAGGGTGATCCTTGGCGGCGACTGGTAACCGTTGCGGATGTTCCGCTCGCGCATGCTCGGAAGCTGGGTGTCGACCGTGACCGCGAGCGCCTGGTAACCCGCCGCCTGCGCGCGATCGATCAGATCGAGCGTCCAGGCGCGGTTCTTGGTGACGTAGAGCTGGAACCACCGCGGCCCGACGCCTGTGCCGGCGATCTCTTCGATCGAGTTCGAGGCGAACGTGCTCAGCGCGAACCCGGCGCCCGCACGCCCTGCCGCCCGCGCTGCGAGTAGCTCGGCATTCGGCCAAGCGATGCTCGTGAGGCCTGTCGGGGCGACGAGAATGGGCGTCTCGAGCCTTTGCCCGAAGACGGTGGTGGACTGATCGCGGCTGGAGACGTCGACCAGTACCCGAGGATCGAACATGATCCGCTCGAACGCGGCCTGATTCCGTCGCTGCGTCCACTCGTCGTTTGCCCCGCCGTCGACGAAGTCGAACATTGCTCGCGGCATATTCGCCTTCGCCGCCCGGCGAAGATCCTCGACGTTGACGAACTTCGTGGACATCCCAGCCCCCTCCCGTAATGCGGCGTTCCGCCGTGTCAGGGTAGCCAGTTCGCCAGCCCCGCCGTGCAGGCTTATTGGCCCCTCGACCGGGGGAGCGCATAGCAGCGGTCGCCGTTTCGGTCAGCGCGCGGCACAGTCTCGTTCTGGTGAAGCTGCCGCGTGCCTGCGGTCGAGTTGCATCTAATCCGTGGGTGCCATCGGCCGAATCACCAGAACTGCCTATCTCGGCAGCGCCTCAGCCGTCGCAGAGTCCCTCGTACGACCGGATGGCGCTTCCGCTCGTCCGAGTTCGATTTCCGACCAAGGGACGTTCGCTCCCTTGGTCACTTTGCTCATGGAGAGCAAGGGACTCAACTATTGTGATCTCAAGGTGGCAGGGGGGAGATTTGAACTCCCGACCAAGGGCTTATGAGTCCCCTGCTCTACCACTGAGCTACCCTGCCGCGATCCCGGAGTTTAGCAGCGCCCTTCGATCAGGACTCCGCAAGCAGGCGATCCACCCGCGCGGCCATCACGAAGTCCGCCTCGCTCAGGTTCTTGATCGCATGGGTCGTGAACTCGATGATCAGTCGGCCCCAGTGCACGTGGAGGTCGGGGTGGTGGCCCGATTCCTGGGCCAGTGCCCCGATCCGCTGCGCCATGGCCAGCGGTCCGGCGAAGTCGCGATGGCGGATGACGCGACGGAGGAGCCGGTCCTCCACCAGCGACCACGCTGGATCGAGATCGGCCAGGAGCGCCGCACGCTGCTCGCGCGGTACCGGCAGGGTGTGGACGGTGCACGGAACGCAGATGCGCGCCGCCAGATCGGCCATGGCGGAGATGTTGCCTATAACTGAGTGAGCATGTCCAGAGCCACGCTCCGCCTGAAACGACGCGGCTTCGTCGGCCTCGCGCTGGCGGCGCCGGTGGTTCTCGCGGCGTGCTCGCCACCTGTACTGCCGACGCAGACGATCCCCATCCGAGACCCTGCCGGCTGGACGCCAATCCTCCCCTCCTCCGACCTGGCCATCGGCCCGGGCCGCTTCACCTATGCCGTGCTCGATGAACGAAATCGGCCCATCCTGGACGCCGCGGTCCATCTGCGTTTCTTCGACCTTACGAGTGGAGAGGACGCACCCACGTTCGCGGCGGATGCGCCTTTCCGTGGCTATGGACTGGGCGAGCGCGGGGTGTATGTCGCGCGCGTCACATTTCCGCGGGCCGGCGCGTGGGGTGTCGAGGCCCGCATCCACCGTCCGGCGGCCGTTGAGAGAGTCCTGCGCACCCGGTTCGACGTCCGGGAGACCGCGCGGACGCCCGCGATCGGTGCCGCCGCTCCCTCGTCACGCCAGCATCTGATGGCCGGTGCGCCCGAACCTCGTCTCATATGCACGCGCCAGCCCGCCTGCCCGCTCCACGACGTCACGATCGCGGACGCGATCGCGCGGGGAAGACCCAGCCTCGTGATCTTCGCGACCCCGGCATTCTGTACCAGTGCGGTGTGCGGACCGGACCTCGAAGCCGGGCTAGGCCTGATGCCGCGTTACGGCGACCGAGTCCAGTTCATCCACGTCGAGATCTACGCGAACCTGGAGCTAACCGCGGCGCACCCAACGGTGCTCGAATGGGGACTGCCCAGCGAGCCGTGGGCGTTCCTGATCGATGGACAGGGGCGCATCGCCGACAAACTGGAGGGAGGCATTACGCCCGAAGAGCTCGCGGAGGCCGTCGAACGGGTCGCCTGATCGGGTTGGGCTTGTTCGCCTTCCTGCTGGCGTGTGCCGCCGAGGAGCGCGTCCGCGGTGTGGTGATCGACGTGACGTCCTCTGGCGTGCTCGTGACCGAGGAGATCGCGCTGCGCACGAGCGACGGAGCGGTGATGCGCTTCATCGTCGGTGGCGAGGCGCAGCGATCCGCCCACGCGCCATCGCCGGGCCATCTCCGGAGTCACATGGTCGACGGCACACTTGTGCACGTCACATTCCGGCGAGAGAGTGGCAGTCTCGTCGCACTTCGGATCGAGGATGAACCGTAGCTAGAATCCGTTGCCATGGATGCGGCGCCGTACGACATTCGCCTGGCGACGGCGGCGGATAGCGCCGGACTGCGTGCGATCAAGCGAACACTTACGAACCCCGACGGCGCTCCGCGTCGCCGCTCGTTCACCGACGCGATCGATCGCGGGGAGCTCCTCGTCGTGGCGCGTCGCGTGCGCGATGGTGGCCAGGCGGTAGATGCCTACATCGAGTGGCACAGCCGGGTTGATGGGATGGTGACCATCCGGGAGATTGGGTCGGAGGGCGAGGAGCCAAACAACAGCCATGTGAAGCGGCTGGTCCGCGAGTTGCTGCGGATGGCCAGCCCACCGCTCGCGACGCTGAAGGTTGATCGCGATGCGAAGGTGTGGAATCAATTGCTGGCCGAGGTGGGCGGTTTCCGTCTCGAGGGGCAGGAGTACTCGCGGCCGCGCTATCGCAACATCTGGTCGTGGACCCCGGCCACCGAGGCCGAGGACCGCCAGCGAGCGCTCCGCTCGGCCCCGCGTCGCTGATGGCGAAGCGGAACAAGCTCAGCCGGAGCAGCCTCCTCTGGTTCATCCGCAGCCGCTCGTACGTCCCGGTGCCGGAACTGCGCCGCCGCTTCGATCTGGATGGTATTGACGAGATCCGTGTGATCCAGACCGGGGACGGTCCGGCCTACGTTGGGCTGCCTGAGCGCGCCGCCCAGTTCGTCGAGGCCCTCACACGTGAGAGCCGCCTCGGGCTCAATTTCGCGCCCGATCTTACCGGCCGCATTGTCCAGGGCATTTATGCCCACGAACCCGTGCGCGTCCCGGTCGGCCTGCAGGGGTCGGCCAGGGCGAACGAAGCACCTCCGGATGAACCGGAGGGTGACGATGCGGAGGACGGGGAGTCAGCGGTTCGCAACCAGGCCGTAACGATCGTTCGGCGACCGCTGCCGCGCCCGATGCGCGCTGGCGGGCATTTCCGCGGTGCGCCCGATCGACTGCCCGAGGCAAACGCCTTGGCGACCAACGATCCCTTGGCTGTCGATGCGTCGCGGACTCAGGCCGCTGGCGAGGATGTTAGACCGCCGCAGGGGCGCCGGCGTGGGCGCCGACGGGGGCGCCGGGGTTCAGGTTCGGGCGCGCCGGCTGGCGAAGCGCCACCATCGCCTCCAGAGCCCTGACCGCCGAGGCCAGATCACCGGACGCCTGATAGGCGTCCGCGAGCGCGTGGAGGTACTCGGCTCTGAGGCGCGGTGCGGCCGACGCGAACTGTGGTGTTTCGATCGCCGCGTCGAGGACTCGTGTGGCGATCGCGGGTTCCCTTCCGGCCAGAAGCGCCCGGGCCAGTTCCACTCGCAGGGGCAACAGGTAGGGCGCCACGACGACAGCCTCACTGAGACGGTCGACGGCCTCCTGCAGTCGATTCTCTTGGCGATCGAGTCGCGCCCGTGCGATCACCAGCGCGGGGTTCTCGGGTGTCCGCGCGAGCGCCCGCTCCAGCAGGTCGCGCGCGCCGACCGGATCCGCGTGGGCGATCGCCTCGGCGCGATGGAGGGCGATCTCCGCGGACAAAGGGAGGATCGCCGCGGCGCGATCGAAATAGTCCAGTGCCAGCGAGACGTCGCCACGGCGTCGGCCGATCTCTCCGCGAAGTAGCAGCAGGCGGACGCGCGAACCCTCGCGCGGAGAGATATCCGCGACTCTCGGAGCACGGGAATCCGCAAGTGCGAGGCCGGCCTCGGCGATCGCGTCGGCCCGCGCGAAGTCCCCTTCATGCACGGCGGCCGACGCGGCGAGGGCATGCAGAGCGAGGCTGCCCGTGTGCGCCGCCACGCGCGCGGCAAACTCGGCCGCCTCGCGATATTCGCCCGAGCTCACCAGAGCGATCGCGTACGACTGGCAGGCGTACATCCAGGCTTCGGCGGGCAGTTCCCGCTCGAATGCTGCCAGATGGTCGCGATAGATCTCCAGCGCCTGGGCGTTGCGTGCCTGGGCTGCGTACTCCTGGGCCAGGTAGAAGAGCGTGATCGTTCGCTCGCCGCCCGAACGCAACTGTTCGTAGAGGAGACGGAGGTTGCGGTCCCACTTCTCCTGGCGCGTGCGCTCCGACGCGGTGTAGCCGTGGTGGAGCACCTCGATCGCATCGACGTGCCCGACCTCGATCGGTCGGTCGAGCAGATCGATTCGCCACTCCTCGTGCACCGGTCGAGCGTACCGCAGTCCCGGAGTGTTGCTGGCCAGGCGGCGTAACCTCGCCTGATGCAAGTCCCCGTAATCGTCCACGGAAGAGACGGTGACCGTGAGCAGAGTCGGACCGGACGGATCGCGCGCGACGATCGCGCGGAGGGGTTCAATTGAGGCGGCTGTGAGTTCCTCGTCCGCGTCGAGGATCAGCAGCCAGGCCCCGTGCGCCTGGTTGATGGCGGCGTTGCGCGCGTGGCTGAAGTCGTTTTGCCAGGCGATCTCGAACACGCGCGCACGGTGCGCGCGCGCGACCTCGCGGGTGCGGTCAACCGAGCCAGTGTCCACAACGATCGTCTCGTCGGCAATACCGCGAACGCTACGGAGGAGGCGGGGAAGGTTACGCTCCTCGTTCTTTGCAATGACGCACAGCGAGAGGCGAGGCGAAGCGGCGGCGCTGCGCCGGCGCGCCTCACCCACGGCGATACGCCTGGCGATGCGTCACACGCTGACTATCGGCCGGGTCGAGACCGGTCAGCAGTGCCGGTCGAGAGACGGCCGAGCGACCGCGGGCTTCGGCGGACCGGACGGGAGCGCGATCGACTCCCACGCGCCGAGGAGTTCGCGAAGGTGCCTGATCGCCTCATCGATCGAGGCGATCTGCTTCTCGATGTTCGCCTGGTAAAGCTGCTGGTAGATGTAGTTGTGGAGCGCGAAGAGATCCTGCGTAATCTGCTCCGTCCCCGGCCGAAAGCCGATCATCAGCTCGATGACAATCTCCTGCGCGCGGAGCAGGCTGCGGTGACTGCCCTGGACGTCGCGGCTGGCCATCTGCATCCTGGCCTTGGTGGCGAAGCGAATAGTCCCGCGATACAGCATCACCACGAGCTCGGCCTGACTGCTGCTCACTGCTTGGGCGCGCGCGTACGCATTCACAGAAAGGGGGGCCATCAGGAGCCTCCGTTCGCGCATCGATCGGCGCATCCCCAACCCCACGGGGTTTCCCCTAAAGGAATGCGCCGCCCGTTCCGATAATGACCGCGTGGCCCGAGTGGCCAGCGATTAACAGGTGAAGAGATCGTCCTACGGTTCCTTACTGAAGGAGCTGGAGGACGAACTGGGTCGAGAAGTTGGCCGCCGACAGGGCAGCGGCGCCGGCTTGCTGCTTGATCTGATTGGCGACCAGGTTGCTCACCTCGAGGGCGACATCGGCGTCTCGCACGCGTGCGCGGGCCTCGGAGTTCGACACGACGGACACTTCGTTCGCGTTCTGCAGGGCTTCGAGTGACGTGATGACGGCTCCCAGCCTCGACCGGCCATCGGCCACGTCGGTGAGCGCGGTGTCGAGATTTCCTATCGCGGTGACGGCGTTGGCCTTCGAGGTGATCACGACCGCAGCACCCAAACTGAGATCGTCCGCGGTGTAGCCCATATCCGAGAAGGTAAATGTTTGCGTCGCCGCGGCGGTGGCGCCCACCTGCAGGCTGATCGTCGTCAGCGTACCGTCGAGGAGAGCGGTTCCGTTGAACGTGGAGCCTGACGCGATCTGCGTCAGCGACGAGCGCAGAGCCTGAAACTCAGCGTTCAGGTGTACGAATTCCTCGGCGCTGTTCATGGAGTTGTTCGCCTGAACGGCCAGTTCGCGCATGCGCTGGATCACATCGTAAATGTTAGAAAGGTCGGCGTCGGCCACCTGCGCCGCCGACATTGACATCTGGATATTCAGGTTGGCCGCTTGGGCTCCCCGGATCGCCGAGGTCAGCGATTCGGCCATGAAGATCCCCGCAGGATCGTCGGCGGAGCTGTTGATGCGCAGCCCTGACGACAGTCGCTCCGTCGTCCGCGCCAGGGCGTTGTTGGTGATGTTCAACAACCGCGCGCTGTTGATGGACGAGATATTGGTGTTCAGCGAAAGGACCATGTCGCCTTGCCTCCTGCTCTCTTCTGTGAGACCTGAGGCCAGTATGCGGGCGTGTTCTCGGAAGGTGAACCCTTAGGGAGTTCCCTTAGCGGTCGGTCAGAAACGGCTGCACACTCGATTCAGGCAGAACTTCACCACCTCCGCGCCTGCGGAGATTTCATAGGCGCGCGAACAGCAAGAACTTCCGATCTCTTCGGAAGTACCGGACTCGCGGGTTGAGGAGGATCGAGGCGATGCAGGATCTGGCGCGGCGCTATCGCGTCCTGACGATGGTGCTGCTCGGCGCGATCTCCATCGCCGAGGCGGGGCGGCGACTGTCGCTGTCGTACCGCCAGACGTGGACCCTCTATGGCAGGTTCCGCGATGCGGGCGGCAGCCTGGACTCACTGCGGTTCCAGCGCGAGCATCCCGCGCCGAATCGCACGTCGGACGCCGTTCGCGAGGCGGTGTTTCGTCTTCACGAGCGTTACCCGGATGCTGGCCATACTGCCCTGGCGGAGATCCTCGCAGGTGATGAGGGCGTGCGCATCAGTCCGCAGACGGTGCGGCGCATCCGCATGCAGGCGCCGACACCGCTTGGCCGCATCACCCCCATCCGGCGCGCGCGGAACTATCCCTCCCACGATGCGCGTCTCCTTCGCCTCGAGCGGCTCTGGGTACCGGCGGCCGGCCGCCGCCACGTCTTTCAGTTGATCGAGGATGACGTCTCGGGGCGACCGCTCGTCGGACGAGTCTTCGACCGAGGCGGAGCGCTCGATAGCCTGATGCTGGTGCGCTGGATGCTCGAACAGCACGGTGCGCCGGATGTCCTGTTCCTCGCCGATCCCGCGTCGTTCCACATGCCCAGAACCGACTACGCGCACGAGACCGAGTACCGCCGCGAGATGCTCGGCCTTCGGGCGCAGGTCCACCAGCTCCTGCTCGAACTGGGCACGCGTGTCGAAATGCCACGCGGGTCGGAGAGTCCGCGCACCGAGCAGTGGGCCTCGTTCGCCCGCGACGCGCGCCGTGCGACGAGCCTCGCCGAGGCGAATGCGATCCTGCAGCGGCACATCGAGGTGCTCGCCGGCGGCCGTTACGGAGCGGCCCCCGCGCAGGCCAGCCCGCGACGGGTTCAAGCGCGCTTCACGCCCGTTCCCGAGCAGTACGCGCTCGACGATGTGTTCTGCGTCTACCTGCGGCGCAGAGTCGCCACGGATGGCTCCTTCATCGTCGATGGGGTGCCCTACCGCGTCAGTCGCGGACTCGGGTATCGCGGTTGGGCCGGCATCGAACTGGGAATCCGCGTCTCACCAGGACGCTCGCTAACGTGTTTCTTCCAGGGCGAGCAGATCGAGGAATACGCCATCGCGACCGCAGACGCGTCGGCCAGGTTCGACGAGAGGACCATCGGCGCGAACGGATAAGGAGTTCGCTGATTGCGGCCGCGGGACGCGATCTGACAGTATCAGCGGTGGTGCGTTGGACGATCGCGAGCCTGATTGTCGCGCTCGTGGCGGTGGGCTGCGGTCCGCAGTTCGTCGACGCGCCCGCGCCGCGTCCCGCCGAACCGATCGTCGTGGCCGCGGTGGGGCGGGTCGTCACGTCCACGCCCGTCGGCGTGCAGCCTCCACTGCCAACGCCCACGTTCAACGTCGGGTTCGGCGCGATCCTCACGCCGCTGGCCCAGACTCCGCTGCCCACGATCGCGATTCCGCCCACACCGACGGTCGCCCTGCTCCCCACCCGGACGCGGGCGCCGTCCGTGACGCCTTTTCCGACGATCTCCATCCCCCCCACCGCGACGCGGCCGCCGCTGCTCACCGCGATCCTTCCGCCCCGGCGACCGACGATCGCGCGATCGCCAATCCCCACCAATACTCCCGTTCCACCACCGACGGCGACGCCAGTGGACCCAAGCGAGCCGGCTGACGGTAACAACGATCTATCGACAGCCGCCTTTGCGGATCTCGACACCGATATCCGCGGGATCATCAGTTCGCCGACGGATGTTGACGTCTACCGGTTCGACATCGTTGACGATTCCGATGAGAACCAGATCGTGGTGACCCTCACCGCGCAGCAGATCAATCTCTACCAGCTGTTCCTCA
This sequence comes from Chloroflexota bacterium, assembly GCA_016875715.1. GTDB lineage: Bacteria > Chloroflexota > UBA6077 > FW602-bin22 > FW602-bin22 > VGOZ01. The sequence continues at coordinate 9,864 of VGOZ01000023.1, forward strand.
TCTCCCCGGGCCGACGATCCGCGGCCTACGGCACGCCGGTGGGTAGCGTTGCGCGGCACATCATCTACCCGGTTCGAGGCGAGGTGGGCACCTGGTACGTCGAGATCTCGACTCCCCCGGGGAAGCGCGTTCCCCAGGGCACGTACACACTGCGAGTCGAGACGCGATAGCTCCTCAATCCGGCTCCGATAGAGTTCGAGGACGGGTGAGCCCACGAGCGCGCACGCGGAGCAAGGTGAAGAATCCCGACCGTGGGCCCGCTTGTGTCGCCCGTGGTCTTCAGCGACGCACCGCCAGTCGCACTTTCTCCCCCTGGAGCGCCACCTCTTCGACGAAGTCCGCCGAAGGTGAGATCTCCGGTTCGATCGCTGTCGCCAGAGTCTCGCCGCGGATGTAGGCGTCGTGTTCGGCGAAGACGCGTAGCGCGGTCTCGGCGCCCGAGAACGACACGGTGATCCGGTCGTCGATGCGGTAGTCCGCGGTCCGCCGCATCGTCTGGATGTGGTGGACGATCTCCCGCGCGTGCCCTTCATCGACGAGACGCGGCGTCAGGCGCGTATCCACCGCCACGATGACGTCACCTTCGGCGGCCGCGCATAGCCCCTCACGATCGTGCGTGCGCAATTCGATCTCGTCGGGAAGGATCGCATGACCGGCGACCTGGATCGGCTCCCCGGCGCGCAGCAATCGCGCGGCGCTCTCCGCGTCGAGGTTGGCCAGTTCCGCCTGGATCGCGCGCAGCGCCGAGCCGTGCTTCGGTCCCAGGCGCGAGATCACGGGCCGCAGTTCGACACGCGAGATCGCGTCCGGCGCATCCAAGAACTCGATCGCGCGCACGTTTAGTTCGTCGAGCACCTCGTCCTCGAGTCCGGTAAGGTCGTCGGACGATACACCGCAGACAAGGAGTCGCCCCAGCGGCTGCCGCACCTTGATCCCTGATCGACTCCGCGCCGCCCGGCCGAGGTTGACGACCCGCAGGACTCGCTCCATTCGCGCCTCGAGGCCGGGGTCGTCAAAGGTTTCGTCGGCGGTCGGATAGTCGCGGTGGTGGACGCTCTCCGGCGCCGTCGAGTCCACGGATCGGACAAGGTTCTGGTAGAGCACCTCGGCAAGGAAAGGCTGGAACGGTGCCAGGATCTCGGCGAACGTCACCAAGACGTGGTGGAGCGTGGTGTACGCGGCTGCCTTGTCCTCATCCGCCTCCGACTTCCAATAGCGTCGCCGGCCACGACGGACGTACCAGTTGGAGAGGTCCTCGACGAATTGCTCGATATCGCGGGCGGCGGTCATCGCGTCGTAGCGATCGAGCGCGGCGCGAACCGACCGGATCAACCGATTGAGCCGCCCGAGGACCCAGCGATCGAGGGAACTCGGGCGTGAGGGGCCCCGCGAGGCGGAACCCGAGAATCCATCGAGCCGCGCGTACGTGACGAAGAACGAGTAGACATTCCAGAGCGTGAGCAGGCGGCGCCGGACCTCGTTGGCGATGCCGTACCCGAAATTCATGTTCTGGGCTGGGTTCGTGCGGCAGTACATCCATCGCAGGATGTCTGCGCCCGCCTTCTCCGCGGCCTCGTCGAAGGGGATCGAGTTCCCCTTCGACTTATGCATATCCTCGCCGTGTTCGTCGCGCAGCAGCGCGTAGCCAAAACAGGTGCGGAACGGCGCGCGCTCGGCCATCACCGTCGATTGGGCGAGAAGGGCGTAGAACCAGTTCCGGAATTGACCCGGGAACGACTCGGTGATGAAATCGGCGGGAAACCACTTCTCCCAGTCCGGGCTGCCGTGGCGGTAGCCGAGCGTGGAAAACGGCACGATGCCCGCGTCCAGCCAGGCGTTCCCGACGTCGGGGATCCTGTTCAACGGCTCAGCGCAGGTGCCGCACGCGATCTTGACGTGGTCGACCCATGGCCGGTGAGGCGAGTGCCCGACGAACTGATCCCAGCCGCTGATCGCCCGGCTCTCCAGTTCGGTCTCCGAGCCGATCACTTCGAAGTTTCCGCAGTGCGCGCAATCGAAGATTGGCAGCGCCAGACCGTAGTAGCGTTTTTTCGAGATCATCCAGTCGTCCATGTTCTTGAGCCAGTCGAGTTCGCGTTCCATCCCGAAGTCGGGGATCCACTCGATCTGACGCGTGATCTCCGCGATCTCGTCACGCAGGAGGGTCGGGCGGGCGTCTGGCGCGTTCGGGCGGCGCGGGCCATCCATGGAGATGTACCACTCGTCCACCAGGCGGAAGACCAGTTCGGTCCCGCATCGCCAGCAGACTGGGTAGCGGTGGGTGTAATCCTGCGTCCGGTAGAGGATGCCCTTCTGATCCAGGTCCTCGATCACGTCGGCCACCACGTCGGCACTCTTCTGGCCGGTCAGCCAGCCGAAGCCCGGAAGGAACACGCCGAACTCGTCGATCGGCGCGATGCTCGGTAGTCCGAGCTCGCGCGCGAGCGCGAAGTCCTCGGCACCGCATCCCGGCGCGATGTGGACGATGCCGGTGCCCTCCGACTCGGAGACGAGATCCCACGCCACCACCCGATGATCGATCCCGTGCTGCGGATCGAGTTCATCGAACGGTCCGCGATAGGCGAGGCCGACGAGATCCGATCCGCGCACCTCCTCTACGACCTCAAACGGGCCCGCGATTGCCGCGCCCAATGCCCCCTTCGACACGATGACGACCTGATCATCCTGGCGTACGCGCAGATAGGCCAATTCCGGATGCACGGCCGCCGCGACGTTCGAGGAGAGCGTCCACGGTGTGGTCGTCCAGACGAGCAATGACTCGCGAGCGCGGCCGATGATCGGAAACTTCAGGTAGATGCTGCGATGGGTGAGTTCCTGGTACCCCTCGGTGACGATCTCCATATTCGAGAGGCCGGTCGAGCAGCGCGGGCACCAGGGCATCACATCCTGCCCCTTGTAAATGAGCCCGCGCTCGTGGCACCGCTTCAGAAATGCCCAGATGGTGTAGTTGTTCTCGTCCGACATAGTCTGGTAGGAGTTATCCCAGTCCATCCAGTATCCGAGTCGGATCGACTGCTGGGTCTGAACGTCGGAGAAGCGCCGAACACGCTCCCTACACAGCTCGACGAACCGATCGACCCCGAACTCCTCGATATCCCGTTTCGAGGTGAAACCGAGCTGTCTTTCGACCTCGACCTCGATCCAGAGCCCCTGACCATCGAACCCGTTTTGATAGCGCTGATCGAATCCCAGCATCGCGTGGTAGCGCTGATAGAGGTCCTTGTAAGTGCGGCCCCAGGCGTGATGCACCCCCATGGGGTTATTCGCAGTGATCGGCCCATCGATGAACGACCAGCGGGACCGGCCGCGGTTCTTAGCGACGAGTTTCTCGAACGAGCGGTGCTCGCGCCAGAACGCGAGGATGTCGCGTTCCATTGCGGGAAAGTCGGGTCGTGGATCAACGGGATGGAACACCGGTCACCTCTTCAACAGTCGGCGACGGGACGGGAAGAACTCTTCCCGCGGTACCACCCGCGTTAGTGCCGTCGGCACTCCCTCAGTCGGGCGCCAGCACGCCCGCGCCGCTGATAACGGGTGGCGACCCCGGCCACGCCTCGGCGGAACCTCGGCGCGACAGCTCAGGAGTGATCTTCGGCACCTCTCACGCATCCGCCTCGCACCATTCGCGGACTCTCTGAGCGCTACAGCGTGCCTACTGTCTCCGTCGTCGCTCTCTTTCTCTGTGTGAGTCCAGTCTATCAGGTCCGTTCGGCAGGAAGGCGAGGACGGATGTGAATGTCGTCGAGGTCTGCCTCGGACACCGCGGCCGGTGCACCCGTCATCGGTTCGAGTCCACTCTGGGTCTTGGGGAACGCAAATGTCTCCCGCAGCGAACTCGCACCGGCCAGGATCATCAGCCAACGATCGACGCCTGAGGCGATGCCGCCGTGGGGCGGCGTACCGTATTCGAACGCCTCCAGCATATGGCCGAAGCGCGCCCGCGCTTCATCGTCGGTCATGCCCAGGACGCGGAAGATGCGCTCCTGGATATCGCGGCGGTGAATTCGGATCGAGCCTCCGGCGAGTTCGTATCCATTGCACACGCAGTCGTACTGCTGCGCTCGAACGAGCGAGGGATTGGTTTCGAGCAGGGGAAGATCATCTGGAGCGGGCGCGGTGAACTGGTGGTGCTTGGCGACGTACTGACTTGCCTTCTCATCCCACTCGAACGCGGGCATGTCGAGCACCCAGCAGAAGGCGAGCTCGTCCGGGTCCGCCAGACCCAGCCGACGGCCCATCTCGCTCCGGAGATCTCCCAACACGGTCGAGGTGGTGCTGGCCTTCTCCGCGACCAGGAGGATGAGATCCCCGGGCGCCCCGCCTACGGCGCCAGCGAACCGTGCCAGTGCCTGGGGATCGAAGAAACGGTTCAGCGGGCCGCGGATCTCGGTGTCGGCGACAGCGAGCGTGACCAGTCCGCTCGCTCCGCGGGCACGCGCGAAGGCCACGAGCTCGTCCAGTTCCCGTCGCGAGTACCCGGCGCACCCGGGCGCGAGAATCGCTCGGACCACCCCACCTTCGGCGCGGGCTCGATCGAACGGGGGAAAGCCCGCCGGCACTGCATCGGTCAAGTCGACGATCTCCATCGCGAAACGTAGATCGGGCTTGTCCGTGCCGTACCGGTCCATAGCTTCCTGGAAGGTCATCCGGGGGAAGGGGACCTCGCGCAGGCGGCGATCGGGGGAGATCGCGCGAACGATCGCAAGCGCCAGATCCTCGAAGAGCGCGAGGATGTCCTCCTGCTCGATGAACGACATCTCAATATCGATCTGCGTGAACTCCGGCGCCCGATCCGCACGCGGATCCTCGTCCCGGAAGCAGCGTGCGATCTGGTAGTAGCGGTCCAGTCCCGCGACCATCAACAGTTGCTTGTACTGCTGGGGTGACTGCGGCAACGCATAGAACGATCCCGGGCTCAGGCGGCTCGGGACGAGAAACTCTCGAGCTCCGCCGGGGGTCCGAGCGACCAGAATCGGTGTTTCCACCTCCACGAATCCGCGCCCGTCCAGATGATCGCGCACGGTCCGAGCGAGGCGATGCCGCGAGAGGAGGATGTCGCGCATCCGCTCGCGACGCAGATCGAGATAGCGGTGCCGGAGCCGCAGGTTCTCATCGATCTCCGACTCCTGATTGATCTCAAACGGCGGTGTCCGCGCGCTGTTGAGGATTTCGATCGCGTCCGCCCGGACCTCGACTTCGCCGGTGGCCAGGCCCGGGTTGGTCGTGCCTTCAGGCCGTCGCGCGACCGCGCCGCGGACGCTGATCACGTACTCGGAGCGGAGGTCCTCAGCGGCGGCGTGGGCGGCGCTCGATTCCTCCGCGTTGGCGACCACCTGGATCAGTCCATAGCGGTCTCGAAGATCCAGAAAGGTGAGCCCGCCGTGCGTCCGCCGACGATGAACCCAGCCCACGAGCGTGACGGGGGTACCCACGTGCGCAGCGTGCAGTTCGCCGCACGTATGGGAGCGTCTCACCGAGCCAGCGATTCTAGGAGAAGGCTCACGACCACATCGTCCGAGCGAGGATCGATCGTGCGTGGGTCGATCACCAGCGCGCCCCGTTCGATCCGGCCGACCAGCGGCGTATCGGCCAGGCGCAGACGACGAGCGAGGCCCTCCGGATCGTCACCGGGGATGGCCAGAGCGAACGTCGGCAGGGTCTCGCCGGGAAGAGATCCCCCTCCCACGGCCGTGTCCGTTTCGATCACCGATACACCAGGGCATAGCTCCAGAAGACGCGCTCGCCAGCCTTCGGCCCGCGACCGAAGCGAGTCTCGTGTGGCGGAGATCATTCGCCACACGGGCACCGCAGTGGACCACTCGTCGTGGATGTAGTGGCGTAGCGTCGCGGCGAGGGCGGCCACACTGGTCTTGTCCAAGCGTACGGCGCGCGCGAGCGGGTCCTGGCGGATGCGGCCGATGAGGTCGCGGCGTCCAACAATGATCCCGGCCTGTGGCCCGCCAACGAGTTTGTCGCCGCTGAAGCACACCAGGCTCGCGCCTGCGTCCACGCTCGCCTGCACCATCGGTTCACGCGTTAGTCCGAACGTCGCAGTATCGACGAGTGCGCCCGAGCCGAGGTCATCGATGACCAGAAGATCGTGCTTGCGGCAGAGCGCGGCGAGATCGGCGATGGTCGCCTCCGCGGTGAATCCGACCATCCGGAAGTTGCTGGAGTGCACGCGAAGGATTGCCGCAGTCGCGGGGGTGATCGCGCGAGCATAGTCTGCGACATAGGTCCGATTGGTTGTACCGACCTCGACCAGGTCTGCCCCGCTCTGATTCAGAATGTCGGGGACCCGTACCCCGCCGCCGATCTCGACGAGCTGTCCGCGAGAGATCAGAACCTGTCGGCCGTCGCACAGCGCGCGCAAGGTGAGGAGGAGGGCCGCGGCGTTGTTGTTGACGGCCGTTCCCGCCTCGGCACCGCTCACCGCGACCAGCAAGTCCTCGAGGTGGGCGTGGCGGGAGCCACGCTCGCCCGTCTCCAGATCGAACTCGAGATCGGAGTACCCGCTCGCGACGGACTGGACCGCAGCGATCGCCGCGTCAGAGAGCGGTGCCCTGCCAAGGTTGGTGTGGAGGATCACCCCCGTGCCGTTCAGGACGTGTCGCGGACGCGCTGCCCGATCGCGACGCACCTGCTTCACGACGGCCGCGACGATGCTCTCCGCTCCGGGTACTTCTTCCGCGGACGCTCGTACACCCGCGAGGACTGCACGGATCGCCTCGACTGTCGCGCCCCGCCCGAATTCCTGCACTGTTTGCCGGAGTCGCGCGTGACCGAGCAGGCGATCGACGCCGGGAATCGCCGCGCGTCCGGTGCGCCCGGCCGACGCCGTCACCGCGGGATCGGTGCCCGCACTCGATCGCGGAACCACGCGACGGTGCGCTCGGTCCCCTCTTCAAATGTGGTGCGGGGAGACCAAGCCAGGACCTCAGCTGCGCGTGCGGGATCGAGCCGTACGCTCGGGACATCACCGGCGCGTGGCGGACCGTGGATGCGTGCGCCCCGGTACCCGGTGAGGACCCGCAGGCGCTCGAAGATCGCCACGACGTTCGTGCCCACGCCCGAACCGATGTTGACGCATTCGTTGTCCCCTCGCGTTGCGGCGGCGACGTTCGCTTCGGCGACATCACCGACGAAAACGTAGTCGCGATCGTCCAGACCATCCCCATTGATGATGGGATCGCCCTCACCGAGCATGCGGCGGGAGAAGATCGCGATCACACCGGCCTCGCCGTGGGGATCCTGCCGCGGACCGTAGACGTTCGCGTAGCGAAGACTCGTGAACGCCATCCCGTAGAGGAATTGGTAGGCGCGCAGGTAGTGTTCGACGGTGTGCTTGCTGACCGCGTACGGCGAAACCGGGTCGAGTGGATGCGCCTCATCGATGGGAAGGTACCGAGGAACTCCGTACGTCGATCCGCCGCTTGCCGCGTAGATGATCTTGCGCACGCCGTGCCGCCTCGCCGCATCCATCAGCCTGAGCGAACCGACGATGTTGAGCATCGCATCGCCAACCGGGTTCTTGACGCTGCCCGGAACGCTCGCCTGGGCCGCGTGATGGCTGATGAGATTCGGCCGAAATCGCTGAATGACCCCCTCGATATCGCCATCGCGGAGATCACAGACGACGTACTCGCCGTCGGACCGCGGATTCCTTCGGTCGGCAGGCGACCGGATGTCCAGACCCAGAACCGAGTACCCTGCGGTGGCGAATGCGTCCACCACCCACGATCCGATGAAGCCATCCGCGCCGGTGACAAGAACCCGCTCAGCCATTCCGCGGTTCCCAGATCGACGGCAGAATGCAATCCCAGGGGAACTTGAACTCGTCGGCCGGGTCGTAGACGTGGCTTTGGAAGTTGACGACGATCGCCTCGGGCGGCGCCAGCGCCTTCCATCCGTGGACGATCCCCGGGGGAATCTGGATCATCAGCGGTCGTTGGATACCGAGCGTGAAGCTGTTCACATCGCCGAACGTTGGCGAGCCGACCCGGGTATCCGCGAGAACCACCTGAAGCTTCCCGCGCGTGCAGGTGAATTGATCGGTGTGGGTCTCGTGAAGGTGCCACGCCTTGACGACTCCCGGGTCGGTCGCGGACTGATACGCGTGCCGCGCCGGGATGACGCCGCTGGCCAACCAGGACTCGCTCCAGAGTTCGATGACATCCCCGCGTCCGTCGAGGTGGGTCACCAGCGGCCGGACCAGGACCCCGGCGATGGTCGGACCACGTCCGACGCCCTTCGTGGAGAAGGTGACGTCGCGCAGCCAGTCGACGGTCATATCTCGAGGGAGCACTGCGGGCATACTAGATCGAGGCCGCGCAACCCAACAAGCGATCTCAGTTCAGTCGAACGTCCCGCAATCGAATCCCGATCGGGTCCGACTCAACATCCAGATCCTGGAGCGCGATGTCGGCCGCCTCGGCGAGGACGGACTCCTTCCCGTTTCGCACGCGCACCAGTTCGTCCCGGGCATCCGCTCCGCCGATTGCACCCAGCGCGGCGATCGCGGCGAGACAGACCTCGCGATCGTCATCGCGGACGAGTCTGATCAGGAGTGGCACCGCTCGCGGGTCTTCGATCTCGCCGGCGGCCTGCGCCGCCTCAAATCGGATCTCCGGATCAGCATTCGCGCACTCCACCAGCACGGTCTCTACCCAGCGGCGATCGCACGTCCTTCCCATCGCCCGGATCGCCCCGGCACGCAGCGATGCCTCTCGCGATCGATAGGCGAGCAGTATCAGATCGATCGACTGTTCGTCATTGACATAACCCAGGTGTTCCACCGCGCGACGGCGAATCGCGGAAGGGCTGTTTGGACCCGCCGCGGCTATCAGCGTCGCACGGACCCTGTGGCCGAGGCGAGGGCTCAGGTCTCCGAGCGCGAGGCGATAGGCGAAACGTCCGATCCCCGTGACCGCCGCCGCGCGCACCGTGACCTCGCGATCGCGCTCCGAGAGCGCGATGAGCCGATCGAGGGTGGCCGGGCGATCGTCCTCCCAGAGCCCATCCACAGCGGTTGCGCGCACTACGGGATCGGAGTCTTCGAGAACGCTGATCAAGATGTCGGCAAAGTTGAGTTCGACATCTTCCTCACCCATGTCCTTCAGCGCGTGAATCGCGCGGCGGCGTTCCGGCGCTGAGAGCCGATCGAGGACCGATCGGAATTCACTGACCCGGCTGGCATCGGCGTTGGTGAACTTCGCGAGCGCGGCGTGGGTGAGCCGTTCCATCGGAGGCCGATTCTACGAGTCCATCACGGCGTTTCTCAGATGGGAAATGCGCGGTCCGGCTGGTCCGAGGTCGATCGCGATCACATCGATGCGGCAAGCGCCGCCATGACCCGTCGTCTGGAGATACTGATCGGCCAGAAGTCGTAGCTGCCGTTGCTTTCGCGGTCCCACGGATTCCACGGCCGAACCGCGATCGCCGGCGGACCGCAGCCGGACCTCAACGAACACGAGCGCGCCCGAGTCCTCCGCAACGATGTCGATCTCGCCGAACCGCGTGCGCCAGTTGCGCTGCCTGATTCGCATCCCGATACGCTCGAGATACGCGGCCGCGACGTCCTCACCCGACCGGCCAGCAGCGGGACGATCAGTCGCGCTCGTCGTCCATCACCAGGTCTTCGATCGCCGGCAATCGGCTCTGAAAGGTCGTCCACGTTTGCCGGTGGTACGGTGTGGCGCCCAGGCGCCGCACTGCCTCCAGATGTTCAACGGACGCATACCCCTTGTTGCGCTCCCATCCGTACGCGGGATATCGGCGCGCGAGCCCTTCCATGAGGCGGTCGCGAACGACCTTTGCGACGATGGACGCACACGCGATCGAGTAACAGAGGGCGTCACCATCCACGATGAACTGGCTCTGGGAGAATCGGTCGTATTTGCTCCTCTTGCCATCAGCGAGGACGAAATCCACCGGTCCCAGCCGCGAGACCGCGCGCGCCATCGCCAGCCGAGAGGCGCACAGGATGTTGTGCACCTCGATCTCGCGGACGGACGCCGCTCCCACGGCGACCGCGGCCACCGTGCGCCGGATCTCGATCGCCAATTCCTCTCGCTGGAGGCGGGCCAGAGTCTTGGAATCGCGTACGCCCGGAATCAAGGGGGTGCCGGGATGGATGATCACGGCGGCGCTCACTACGGGCCCGCAGATCGGGCCCATCCCCACCTCATCGACGCCGGCAACGCGAGACAGCCCTCGAGCCCAGTACTCGTGCTCTCGCGAGCAGTCAGGATCGCACCCGGCCAACAGCCGACACCCGGACCCGCGCGATCAGTCCCGGCGTTCCTTGATCCGCGCGGCTCTTCCAGTCAGACCGCGAAGGAAGTAGATCTGCGCGCGTCGCACCCTGCCGCGTCGGACCACCTCGACGCCTTCGACCCGCGGCGAATGGAGGAGGAAGGTCCGCTCGACTCCGATACCGTGGGTGACCCGGCGAACGGTGAACGTCTCGTTGACGCCACCGTGACGACGCCGCATCACGACCCCCTCGAAGGCCTGGGTTCGCTCGCGCTGACCCTCGCGAATGATGACCTGGACCCGGACCGTATCGCCAACCGTGAACTCCGGAACATCGGCCTTGAGGTGCTCGGCCTCTACCGCGCGCAGAAGATCGATCATCCAAGGGCTCCAGATCTGTCAAACGGTGTCACGGTGGCCGAATCCGCCCACCGTGAATGGGAACGAGAGGCGAGACTATAGCAGCGACCTAGCCTCGCTCCCACGTATGCTCGCGCACAACGCCTTCCCGAGGCCTGCGATTGCCCGCGGAGTACGTGGGAGACCCAGTGCGCGTCGAAGTTGGAAGTCGCTCACACGCCCGGCCTGAACCACGTGACCCTCCACCGCGATGACCGGAACCGTGGCGCCGTACCGCGTTCGCAGAGCCTCGCTGCTGTCGACATCGACGACCTGCATCGTGAGACCATAGTCGGCGGCGGCCGCGGAAACGATCGCATGGGCACGCTCGCACAGATGGCAGTCGTGGCGTGTGTACAGGACGATCGCGTGGTCAGCCAATGCGGGGCCTTCCCTGAGCCGAGCGAAGATTGACGATAAGGAGCACAGTGCAGACCGCAATCGTCGCGAGACCGAGCACCTGAGCCTGCTGTAATCCGGCGAGCACGGTCACCTCGAGGCGCAAGAACGTCAACACGAATCGACCGAGCGAGTACAGGATCGCCGCGGTCAGGAACAGCATGCCCGATGGCAATTGCCGCGTTCGGAGCCACCACACCAGTGTGAAAACGATCCCGTTCCAGAGGACCTCATACAGGGGATAGGCGTGGGTGGTAATGCCCAGATCTGGAATCATCGCATCCGCGTGCAGGTAGACGAGGCCGAACGGCAGGTCGACCGGGGCGCCGTACGCATCGCCGTTGATAAGGCACCCAAGGCGCCCCACAATCAGGCCCAGCAACATCGCCGGGGCAACCGCATCCGCGAGCTTTCCGACGGGAGTGCGAGTCACGCGCGCGTAGAAGAGCCCGACTGTGGAGCCCACGAGCAGGCCGCCCCAGATCGCCAGGCCTGCCTGACTTCCGGTCAGCATTAGTTGAGGGTTCTGCAAGTAGAAGTCGAGCCGATCCACGATGTGGAAGAGCCGTGCCCCCGCGAGCGCGGTTAGGATGCTCCAGAAAGCACACCCCACGATCGCGTCCTCGGAGATGCCGAGCCGTCGTGCCTCGCGAATTGCGAACAGAATCGATACTCCCAGAGCCACCGCGATCATCAGACCGTACCAGTGGAGGCTGATCCATCCGAGGTCAATCGCCCTGGGATCGATCGCGATCTCGATGCCGTTCACAGGTTCGGCACGTCGCCGCCGATCAGACTCGTGACTGCTCGATGGCGCGAAGCCTGCCCGGGAACGCAGTCAACGCCTCCACGCTGTTGATGGAGAGCGCATGCAGATCGCGTGACACGCGTCGTGACAGCCCGGCGAGCGCATCACCCGGTCCGACTTCGACAATGGTGTGTACGCCGTGCTCGGCCATCGCGCGGACGCTTTGAGACCACCGCACGGATCCGGTGATTTGATCCACGATCTCGCGGCGTAGATCCTCGGCGGAGGTGATCGCGCTGGCGGTGAGGTTGGCGATTACCGGCACAGAAGCGTCGGTCAAGCGCGTTGCATGCAGCGCCTGGGCAAACCCCTCAGCCGCGCGCTGCATCAGCGGCGAGTGAGAGGCGATCGATATTGCGAGGCGGACGACCTTCCGCGCGCCGATCTCAAGCGCCAACTGCATGGCCGCAGTGAGCGCGGGAACCTCGCCTGAGATGACGGTCTGCCCCGGGGAGTTGAAGTTCGCCGGGCGCACAAGGCCGAGATGCGAGGCGCGTTCGCACACCCTCTCCAGTTCGTGCTCGTCCAGGCCGATGATCGCGGCCATGCCTCCAGGATTCGCATCGCCCTCCGCCTTCATGAGGCGTCCCCGTTCCCGAGCAAGGCGGACCGCCTCGCGGAACTCGAGCGAACCCGCCGCCACCAGCGCGGTCAGTTCACCCATGCTGTGGCCGGCAAAGAAGCGAGGCTGAACCTGCTGCCCGAGGGAGGCGAGGTTCTCCTTCAGCGCCTCCCAAAACGCAACGCTCACCGTCAGGATGGCCGGCTGCGCATTGATTGTCTCGCGCAGGAGGTCTTCCGGTCCCTCCCAGCAGAGCCTCTTGATGTCGAGACCGAGTGCCTCCTCGGCCTGATGAAAGATCGCTCGGGCCACGGCGGACACCTCATAGATGTCGCGTCCCATCCCGACGTGCTGGGAGCCCTGCCCCGGGAAGACAAACGCTATTGACATAACGGCGCTCAGTTTACATGGCGAGGCCGCCGTCCACAACCAGGACGTGCCCGGTAATGTAGGCGGACCCCTCGTCGACGAGGAATACGACCGCGGCGGCCACTTCGTCCGGCGTTCCGAACCGCGCCTGCGGAACCTGCGCCCGGATCTGCTCCTTCACTTTCTCGGGAAGACCCGCGGTCAACTCGGTGGAGATGAAACCCGGGGCGACCGCGTTGACCGTGACGTTCCGGCTGGCGGCCTCGCGGGCGGCGGCTTTGGTAAGGCCGATCAGGCCAGCTTTGGCCGCGGAATAATTCGCCTGACCGGCGTTGCCCATCACACCCGACACCGAACTGACGTTGACGATCCGACCGAATCGTTGTCGGAGCATTGGGCGCAGAGCTGCCCGCGTGCAAACGAATGCGCCCCGGAGGTTCGTCTCGATAACCGTATCCCAGTCATCGTCCGACATCCGAACCAGGAGCGTATCGCGGATGACTCCGGCATTATTCACGAGGATGTCGAGTCGCCCCAGAGCCTCGATCGCCCGGCGCACGACGTCCTCCGCCTGAGCGGGTACCGCCACATCTCCCTGAAGCGCAACCGCCGAAGCCCCCATCTCTTGGATCTCGGTCACGACCTCTTGCGCCGCCGCGTCGTTGCGGACGTAGTTGACGGCGACACTCGCTCCCCGGCTCGCCAGACGAAGGCAAATGGCGCGACCGATGCCGCGGGACCCACCCGTCACCAGGGCGGTCTTTCCGGCAAGCGTCAGATCTGCCACGCTCACGCTCGATCGGCGATCGCGAGCGCACGCCGTGCCACGGACAGAGCGCGCGCGGCGCGTTCGGTCAATCCCTGGTGGACGACGGTCTGCCACGGCATGGTGGCAGGAACCCGCTGCGGGACGCCCCACTGAAAGAGCGCGGTACCCCACGTGAGTCCTGCGCCGAAACCGCTCATGAGTATGTTATCGCCCGGGTGCAGACGTCCCCCTTCGATCGCCTCGGTCAACGCGATGGGAATGGAGGCGGCCGACGTGTTGCCGTACCGATCGAGGTTGATGAACACACGGTCGGAGGGCAGTTCGAGCGTGCGTACCGCAGCGTCGATGATCCGTCTATTGGCTTGATGCGGAACGAAGAGGTCTACATCCTCAACGGTCAGGTGCGCCGCATCGAGAACCTCGCGCGTCGAGTCGACGATGATCTGCACCGCGAAGCGGAACACGGCCGGTCCATCCATCTGGATGTAGTGCGCTCCGCGAGCGAGCGTATCGTTGGTAGGCAGGCAGGCGGTACCACCTGCTGGGACGTGGAGCAGATCGGCGCCCGAACCGTCGGCGCGCAGGACCGAGGCGAAGAGGCCGGTCGGAAGGTCGCTCGCCTCGAGAAGCACCGCCCCGGCGCCGTCGCCGAACAGGATTGAGACTCGTCGATCTTTCCAGTCCATCCAGCGCGTGAGCGTATCTGCCCCGACCACGAGGATCCTGCGGTGAGTACCGGACGCGATCAGTCCGTTCGCGGTGACCAGCGCGTACATGAATCCCGCACAGGCCGCGTTCATGTCGACGGCCCCGGAGGATGTGGCGCCGAGCGCCTGCTGCACGATCGGCGCGGCGCCAGGAAGAAGACGATCGGCCGTGCAGGTCGCCACCAGGATGAGATCGATCCGTCGTGGATCGATGTCGGCGACGGCGATCGCCTGCCGTGCGGCCGCGATCGCCAACGAGGTGGTCGTCTCCCCCTCTCCCGCGACGCGACGTTCGACGATGCCGGTGCGGGTCCGGATCCACTCGTCGCTCGTGTCGACCAGAGACTCGAACTCGCGATTGTGCATCGACCGCGCGGGTAACGCCTTGCCCCAACCGACGATCTGCGCGTATCGGCGGGGGCTCACTCCTCGTACCGCCGGAAGACGATGCTGGAGTTGTGCCCACCTAGCCCGAGCGAGTTCGACATCGCGACCCGCACTGGCCGCCGACGGGCCACCCCGGGGGCGTAGTCGAGGTCACAGTCGGGGTCCGGAACCTCCAGGTTGATGGTGGGTGGGATAACGCTCTCCACGATGGTCTTGACGCACACCAGCGCCTCGATCGCGCCGGCCGCACCCATCATGTGTCCGGTCATTGATTTGGTCGATGTGACGACCAGGTTGTCGGCGGCCGCGCCAAACACGTGCCGGATCGCGGAAGTCTCGAAACGATCGTTGAGGGGCGTGCCCGTCCCGTGGGCATTGATGTAGTCGACATCCTCTGGCCCGATCCCCGACCGTCGGAGCGCTCGCGCCATGGCGCGGCCGGCGCCCTCACCGTTGTCGGACGGGGCGGCCAGGTGGTACGCGTCGTTTGTCGACCCGTACCCGAGCAGTTCGGCATAGATACGGGCCCCCCGGGCTCGCGCGTGGTCGAGATCCTCCAGGATCATCATCGCGCAGCCCTCCGACATCACGAAACCCTGGCGCCGCGCGTCGAACGGTCGCGAGGCCTGGGCCGGGCAGGTGCTCTCGAGGCTCAGCGCACGCATGTTCGTGAACCCGGCGAGCACCAGCGGTACGATTGCGGCCTCCGTGCCGCCCGCGACCATCGCGACGGCATCTCCCCGTCGGATGGCTTCCGCCGCCTCGCCCAACGCATGACCACCGGTGGCACAGGCCGAGACCACGGCCATGTTGTGGCCTCGGACGCCGAAGGAGATCGCGATTTGGCCCGACGCCGTGTCGGGAATCAGGTTCTGGAGCACGAACGGTCCGACACGGTCGGGTCCCTTCGCAGCGAGCAACATCTGCCCGTCGATCAATGTGCGGATGCCGCCGACCGCGGTCCCGCAAACGCACCCGATGTCATCCATGTTCTCGGGAGTGATGGCCAGGCCGGAATCGGCCAGTGCTTCACCCGCAGCAGTCACCGCGAAATGCACGTTGCGGTCGATGCGACGCGCTTCTTTCGTGTCAATGATGGGCGACGGCTGGAAGTCCTTCACCTCGCCAGCGATCTTGACGGCGAACCCGTCGGAGTCGAACAACGTGATCCAGTCGATGCCGGATCGGCCCGCTACCAGGCTCTCCCATGTTGCGGCGACGGTATTCCCCACCGGCGAAACCGCGCCAAGCCCGGTCACGACGACACGGCGTCGTCCGCACAGTTCATTCACTGCGAGTGATTGCCTCTCATCGGGGCACGGCAATGCCGTCCCACAGTCGCATGGATCAACACCGGCTCGCGCCGAGAGGTACGTAAGAGAAGTTGCCCCGCTTCCTAACGCTTGGTGTACTGAGGCGCCTTGCGTGCGCGCTTGAGCCCGTACTTCTTCCGCTCCTTCACCCGCGCGTCACGCGTGAGGAGCCCCGCGCTTCGAAGTGCCGGGCGCAATTCGGCATCGGACTTGACGAGGGCGCGAGCGAGAGCGTGGGAGATTGCGCCCGCCTGACCGGCGATACCACCACCGGCGACCCGGCAGAGTACGGCAAAGCGCGCTCCGCCAACGGCTCGGAAGGGTTGTGTCGCCACGTACTGCAGGGTTGCCCGCGGAAGGGCGACGTTGAGCGGCCGCCCGTTGACCGTGATCTGGCCGTTTCCAGGCTGTAGCAGGACGCGCGCAACCGCGGTCTTCCGGCGTCCGACCGCAATGATCTTCTCCCCGACTGCCACGTTCAGTTCTTCCCTTCAGTTGTCTGCTGGACCGAGACCTCCGTCCAGGGTCGCGGCTGCTGAGACAGATGTGGATGGCTCGCCCCGGCATAGACGTGGAGCTTGCGGTACATCTGCCGCCCCAGCGCGTTCTTCGGCAACATACCCTTGATCGCGTGCTCCAGCACCCGCTCAGGGAACGTGGACCGCACGGCCGCAAGATTGCGGGTTCGGAGCGATCCCAGGTAGCCGGAGTGGGTGCGATACTGCTTGTCCGACTCCTTCGCCCCTGTGACGCGAATGCCTGATGCGTTGACGATCACCACGTGATCGCCGACATCCAGATGCGGGCTGAAGATGGTCTTGTGTTTCCCGCGCAACAGGTTCGCGACCTGGCTCGCCAGACGACCGAGCACCTGACCCTGCGCATCCAAGACGTACCAGTCTCGCTCGATGTCGGCCTCTTTGACGGCGTAGGTCTTCATTGACGCTCTCCAAAGTGTACTCGTACGAGGCAAAGTCCGTGCGGCGGCGCGGTTGGACCGGCTGCCGAGCGGTCTCGGCGCTCGAGAACATCGCGGATGCTGTCCGCATCGGCAGTGCCACGCCCGATCGGAACGATTGTTCCAACGATATTGCGGACCATGTGCGGCAAGAATGCGTTCGCGGCGATCTCGACAACGATGTGTCCATCGTCACGTCGGCAGTAGGCCGACGTGATCGTCCGCACCGTCGAACGCCGTGGTCCGGCCGACCGACCGCTGAAGCTGCTGAAGTCATGCGTCCCGATGAGGTGGCGCAGCGCCCGGTCCATTGCTTCGACGTCCAGAATTCCGGCGACGTGCCAGACGTACTGTCGGCCGATGGCTGTCCGAGTGGGACCGTCCCGCAGCGTATACCGATACACCCGTGTGATGGCCCGATAGCGCGGATTGAACGGTCCGTCGTAGTGCCACGCCTCGCGCGCCGCAATGGTTGGGGGCAACAAGTCGTTCAGCGCCCGAACCCAGATTTCCGGGCTCAGATCCCGCGCCGTTGTGAAACTGATGACCTGAGCCATGGCGTGAACTCCCGCGTCGGTGCGGCCCGCAACGACCACGGTTACGGGCCGCCCTTCAATGCGGCCTGCGGCGGTCTCGATCGCTTCCTGAACTGTCATCTGATTGCGCTGTCGCTGAAACCCGGAAAAGTCCGTGCCGTCGTACTCGATGGTCACGACGAGCGACCGCGTGTGATCCCCCGCTAGTCGACCAGCTCGATGAGCGCCATCTCGGCACTATCGCCGAGCCGCCGACCTAGCCGGGTGATCCGGGTGTAGCCGCCTGGCCGATCGGAGAATCGTGGCCCGAGAACGTGGATCGCCTTGTTGACGGTCTCCTCCCCGTACAGTCGAGCGAGCAACTGCCGTCGGGAGTGCAGATCGCCGCGGCGGGCGATAGTGATCAGGCGCTCGGCGATGGGACGGATCTCCTTCGCCTTGGGCAGCGTCGTCTGGATACTCTCGCGTTCGAACAGGCTCGTGACGAGCCCACGATAGAGCGCACGCCGCTCGCCACTCGGCCTTGAAAAGGCGCGGCCACTTCGACCGTGTCGCACTGTTCGCTCCTATCGTCGCCGCGACACGCGGGGAGGCCGCCCCTCGGGCTCGTCTTCGGCTTCCTCATCCTCGAACTCTTCGAAGGTATGCGCGTCGTAGTCGGGGCTGACATCTTCTTCTTCGACAGCGACCGCGGGGGCTGGGGTGGGACGGTACCGAGGTGCGCCACGACGCGCCGCCGATGGCGATCGGGTGAAATCCTCGAGTTCCTCATCATCTGACACCGTCAGCGGACGCGGTCGGACTGTGTCAAAGCGCGGAGAGGCATCGACCGACTCGGCGGCTGCGCCCGGCTCGGACTCCTCATCGGCGCTCTCATCCGGCCACGCCTGGCCCTCCGGAGCAACGACGCTCGTGGCGAGTGAACCGGCAAGCCGCGAATTCTCGAGGAATCCCCGCTCGGCCAATCGCTCGACGAGTTCGTCCAGTGACTTCTTGCCGAAGTTGCGGACTCCGAGCAGGTCATCTTCGGTCATCTCGAGGACCTGGCCGACCTTGGTGAGACCGGCTCGCTTGAGGCAGTTGTACGCCCGAACTGTCAGTTCGAGATCCTCAATCGGTACGTCGAAGAGCTTCTGCGATATCGTGTGGGCAGGCACGGCCTGCTTCTCGAACCGTGCCGTTGGCTGGGCAACGAGCTCAGTGAGCAGTTCGAAATGCCGAATCAGGATCTGGGCGCTCTGAGCCACCGCGTCGTCCGGGCTTGTCGTGCCGTCGGTCCACACTTCCAGGACCAGGCGCTCAAAGTCCGTCGCACTTCCCACGCGGACTGGCTCGACCGCGTAGTTGACGCGGCGGGTCGGCGTGAACACGGCATCGACCGGAATGACGCCAATCGCGGACCCGTCGCGCTGCTCCGCAGGGATGTACCCCTTGCCGCGCTCGGCGACCATCTCGATCACCAGGCTGGCGTCCTCACCATCGAGTTGTGCCAGGTGCAGTTCTGGATTCACGATCTCAATATCTGGCGGGGCGATGATGTCCGCGGCGAGAACCTCCCCCGTTCCGCGCGCCTCGATGCGCAGTGTGACAGGTCTATCGGAGAACGAGCGAAGGCGTAGTTGTTTGAGATTGAGGATGAGCTCCGTCGTGTCCTCCTTGACCCCGGGGAGGGCGGAGAACTCGTGAAAGGCGCCCTCAATCTTGATCGACGTGACGGCGGCGCCAGGTAGAGAGGACAGCAGAACCCGACGAACCGCATTGCCCAGTGTCATGCCGAATCCGGGATCGAGTGGCTCGACGTGATACTTGCCGTAGTTTCCGTCTGTCGAAACGTTCTCGATCTTCGGGAGAGTCATTTCTGTCAGCAACTTTGGTCAGCCTCCTGCGGCTCTAGGGCCGCGACGCGCGGTCGCAAATCGGTGCGCATTGCCCTCGGGACTAGCGTGAATAGAACTCGACGATCAGTTGCTCCTGCAGACTGGTATCGATCTCCGAGCGCTGCGGGGTAGTCAGCACTCGGGCGCCTGCTTCTTCGACGTTGACGGACAGCCACGCCGGAATCGCCCGCCGCCCGATCTGCTCGAGCGCTGTCTTGAAGTGATCCATCGCGCGGCTCGACTCGCGGATGCCGATGACATCTCCCACGGCGACGAGCGCCGAGGGGATGTCTGTCTTGTGCCCGTTCAATGTGATGTGCCCGTGTGTGACAAGTTGCCGCGCCTGAGCCCGGGAATCGGCGAACCCGAGGCGATACACCACGTTATCCAGCCGCATCTCGAGAATGCGGAGAAGGTTCTCGCCCGTTTGACCCGGTCGCCGATCGGCCTCCGCGAAATGGCGCCGGAACTGCCGTTCGAGCACCCCATAGGTGTGTCGCGCCTTCTGCTTCTCACGCAGCTGGACCGAATACTCGGAGACCTTCCTACGTCGGGTCGACTGCATGCCCGGAGGGGCCGGGCGGCGCTCGACGCCACACTTCGGCGTATAGCAGCGATCGCCCTTGAGGAAGAGCTTGACGCCTTCCCGACGGCAGAGCTTACAGACCGCGTCAACGTATCGTGCCACTCTAAAGTAACCCTGCCTACACGCGCCGCCGCTTCGGTGGGCGGCAGCCGTTATGCGGAATCGGTGTCACATCGGTGATCGAACTGATGAATAGACCGGCGGCCTGCAGCGATCGGATCGCCGCCTCACGACCGGAGCCAGGTCCCTTGACAAAGACCTCGACCTGACGGAGCCCGTGCTCCATTGCCCGCCGGGCGGCGGCCTCCGCGGCCATCCCTGCGGCGTACGGAGTGGACTTCCGCGAACCCTTGAAGCCGGCGGCGCCGGAGCTCGACCAGGAGAGAACACCGCCCGTCGGATCGGTGAGGGTGACCATCGTATTGTTGAACGTCGACTGGATGTACGCACGCCCGCGCGGGACGGACTTGCGCTCGCGTCGACGTCCACGGACGGGCTTCTTCTTGGTCGTTTGTTGTGCCATCTACCTCGATCCACCTCGTTGCGCCATCGGGCGCATCACGCTGCGATTGGTCACCGAGAACCGCTCCCTGCTGGTTCCGGCACCGAGAACTACTTCTTCGCGGCTGCCTTCCGCTTGCCCGCGACCGTCTTGCGCGGGCCCTTGCGCGTACGGGCATTCGTCCGGGTACGCTGGCCGCGCACCGGCAGCCCCCGACGATGACGCAACCCCCGGTAGCACCCGATCTCGATCAATCTCTTGATATTCAGATTGATCTCGCGTCGCAGATCGCCCTCGACGCGATACTCGCGATCGATGACATCCCGTATGCGAGCGATCTCGTCTTCGGCCAGATCGCGCACCCGCGATGCAGGGTTGACCCGTGCCGTGTCGCAAATGCGCGCCGCGTACGTCGCCCCGATTCCATAGATGTACCGGAGCGCGATCCGTACGTGCTTGTCGCGCGGGATGTCGACTCCGGCAATACGCGCCATGCGCTCTCTCTACCCCTGTTTCTGCTTATGCTTGGGATTGCTGCAGATCACCATGACGTTGCCGTGCCGAACGATCACGCGACACTTGTCGCAGCGCGGCTTGACAGACGCCCGGATCTTCACGTCAGTACTCCGTGGGCGCGGCAAACACCCGTGCCCGTGACACTCGAACTTCAAGTGTAGTTCGCTGCGCGGAGGAAGGTCAACCGAGATGTCTGCGTTTCCGCCCGCGTACCAGCCTCAGATCTGCGCCGAAACCCGTCGGACGATGCGCCCGCGCGACCGATCGTAGGCGGTCAACTCGACCTCGACGAGATCACCCGGCAGCGCTCGGACGTACGTCAGGCGCATCGCTCGCCCGATGTGCGCGATGACCGTCGAACCGTCCTCGAACTGGACGCGGTACAGCGCTCGCGGCAGCGCCTCGAGGATCCTTCCCGTTCGAGATTCCGACGTCACGACGGTGGTTTCGTGAGGATTTCGGGAGAACCCATCGCGATCGCGACCGTGTGTTCGAAGTGCGCCGCCAGCGAACCATCCGCGGTCACGACCGTCCATCCATCCTCGTGGACTTGGGTCTGCCCCGACCCCAGGGCGAGCATCGGTTCGATCGCAAGCGTCATTCCGGGTCGCAGGAGCGGACCGCGCCCGGCTGCACCGAAATTCGGAACCGGCGGTGCTTCGTGGAGACGTTGTCCGATTCCGTGACCGACGTACTCGCGAACGACACCAAGCGTCCTCGCCACGGCATAGCTCTCAATCGCGTCGGAGATATCTCCGACGCGACCGCCGGCCAGTGCCCGCCCGATGCCGCGATCCAGCGCCGCTCGACCGCAGTCCAGCAGGCGCTGTGCCTCCGTGGTGACACGGCCGACAGGCAGAGTGACCGCGGCATCGGCGTACCAAGTGTCGATCAGCGCACCGAAGTCGAGCGAAACAATATCTCCCTCATCCAGCACACGTTCGGACGGGATTCCGTGGATGACCTCGTCGTTGGTCGAGACACAGATCGAGGCGGGGAATCCGTACAGCCCCTTGAACGCCGCCGTCGCGCCAAGCCGGGCGACGGTCTGCGCGGCGATCTCGTCCAACGCCCGCGTGGCGAGCCCGGGCCGGAGTTCCCGCTCGACAGCCTCTAGCACCTGGGCCACGACGATTCCCGCGCGGCGCATCGCCGCGATCTCATCGCGCGACTTGACTGTCACCACCATCGCGTCAGAAGCTGCCCTTGGTCATGCCGAGGGCAGCGAACATGTCGCGCGTGACTCCCTCGGGAGGCTGCCCGCCGTCGATGATCGAAAGGACCCCGGCTTCGTCGTAGTAGGTGATGAGCGGTTCAGTGTTCTCGTGGTACATGCGTAGCCGCGTCCGAACCGTCTCCGGCTGATCGTCGACGCGTCTCACCAACGTTGCACCGCACCGATCGCACAATCCCTGTCTTCGAGGCGGCGCGATCCGATCGTGATAAGTCGTCTGGCAACTCGGGCACATCGAGCGACCGGCGAGCCGTTCGACCAGCGCCTCTGTATCGACATTCAGGTCGATGACCCGATCGAGGTGCTGTCCGCGGCGCGCGAGAATGCGATCCAGTTCCTCGGCCTGGCGGACCGTTCGGGGAAACCCATCCAGGACGTGCCCGTCGCGTGCGTCCGCCGCCCTCAGCCGTCGTTGCAGGAGGGCGATCGTGGTCTCGTCCGGAACGAACTGTCCCGCATCCATATATGCGGCGACGCTGCGACCGAGCGCCGAGCCCGAGGCCATCTCCTCGCGGAAGAGATCGCCCGTGGAGATGCGTGGCACTCCCAGCGACTCAGCGAGCAGGCGGGCCTGGGTGCCCTTGCCCGCTCCCGGAGGCCCGAGGAGGATCACGAACATCTCGCGTCCCCCGTTTACTTGATGAAGCCCTCGTAGTTTCGCATGAGCATCTGCGCTTCAAGTTGTTTCATCGTGTCCAACACCACACCAACAACGATGAGCAGGCCGGTACTCGAGAGCGTGAGAGTCTGTCCCAGGAAGAACTGACCCAGAAAGGGGAGAACCGCGACGAGCCCGAGGAAGATGGCGCCGAGCCATGTGATCCGGAACAGGACCGATGACAGGTATTCGGCTGTGGGCCGGCCCGGCCTGATCCCCGGTATGAATCCGCCGTACCGCTGAAGATTCTCCGGAAGATTCTGCTGCTGGAACATGACCATCGCGTAGAAGAACGTGAAGCCCACGACCAGCGTGAAGAAGAGACCCCAGTAGAGTGGGCTCGTCGTCTGGAAGACCGCGTAAAAGAAACGGGCGACGCTGCCGACCCAGTCACCGGCCGCCAGGAAGTAACTCGCGACTGTTCCGGGGAAGAGCATGATCGACATCGCGAAGATGATGGGGATCATGCCCGCGGAGTTCACACGAAGTGGGATATGCGTGCTCTGCCCGCCAACCAGGCGCGAGCCACGGATGCGCTTCGCATACTGAACAGGGATGCGTCGCTGCGCCTCCTGGACGACCACAATCGCGGCAACGGTGAGGACGCCGATGATGATGAACGCCCCGAAGGCAATGAAGTTCCCATTACCGATGAGGCCCTGGCCCATGATCTGAGGGATCTGCGAGACGATGCCACCAAAGATGATGATGGAGATCCCGTTCCCGATCCCGTTCTCGGTGATCAGTTCGCCGAGCCAGACGAGCAGGATCGTGCCCGCGGTCATGGCCACCAGGATGGTCACTGTCCGCAGGACGTCGGAGCCCTCACCGAACCCGAACCCACTGATCACCTGCGCGTTCTGGAGGAGGATCGCGGTTGCGTAAGCCTGCAGGAAGGCGAGAGGCACGGTCAGGACGTGGGAGTAGATGTTTAGGCGCGCTCGACCGGCATCCCCTTCCTTCGAGAGTTCCTCCAGGTGGGGAACCAAGGGCTGCAGCAGCTGCATGATGATCGTGGCGGTGATGTATGGGTACACGCCCATCGCCGCTATCGAGAAGTTGGTCAGGGCGCCGCCGGAGAAGAGGTCGAGCATCCCGGCCAACTGATTCGAGTCGAAGAACCCGGCAAGCGCGTTGGCGTCGACACCGGGCACGGGAACGTGCGCGATGAACCGAAACACCACCAGCATCGCAGCGGTGAACAGGAGCTTGCGCCGGAGATCGGGAAGCGCCCAGGCTCGCCGTAGCGCGTCCAGCACTGGACTACTCCGGCGACGTCGCGGCGGGCGCGCTCGTGCGGGTCGCGGCTCGACTGCCTGGCTTCCTCACGCGGGGAGGCTCTCCATGGAGGATCGCCACGTCACGCAGTTGAATATCCCGACGCTTCCCCTGCACTGTCTTGGTCCCTAGTTCAACCACCGTTCCACCAGCGCTCTCGATCTTCGCGCGAGCCGTAGCGGATACTCGGTGCGCCGTAACGGAAAGCGGAATCTTAATCTCACCAGTGCCGAGCACTTTGATGGGTAGGTTCGTCGTCCGCATACCTCGTTCGCGAAGAACGTCGTGATCAATCGTATCCTGCGCCGAGAAGAGCCGCCCGAGGAGCCCGATGGGGAAGGTCTCGTACTCAACCCGCCACTGATTCGTGAATCCACGGCGATGGGGCAGCCGCTTGATCATCCGGATCTGGCCACCCTCGAAACCGGGGATCATCCGAATGCCCTGGCGCGCCTTTTGCCCCTTGGTGCCCTTCCCGGCCGTGACACCGCGGCCGGAACCCAGGCCGCGTCCGATTCGCCGGGACGGGAGGCGCGCCCCCTGGTCGGGGGCGAGGTCGTGCAGCTTCACTCTGCCTGCTCCTCGACTGTCTCAACGCTCACCAGATGCCGTACCGCGTCGACCATCCCTCGATTCACCGGGGTGTCGGCCACGACGACTGTATGGTGGAGGCGTCGAAGTCCAAGACTTCGGATGGTCTCCTTCTGACGGGCGCGGTATCCGATCGCACTCTTGACGTACGTGACCCGCAATCTGCTCATTGACTTGCTCCACCCGAATCCGCCGCCACCGGCTGTTCGCTGCTTGGTGCGCCAGAGCGTCCCGAGCGAGAGCCCCGCGCCCCGACTCGCCCCGCGCCGGGGCGCCCACTTCTCTGGCCGCCTCTATCGTCGCGTCGAACTTGCCGCACGGGTGCCTCTGGCGCGGAGAGACGGACCGCGCCAGGGATGTGCTCTCGCCCGCGTTTCGCCGCCTCGAGGTCGGGATCGCGCAGCCCCTCCAGACCCACCAGTGTCGCCTGGGCGACGTTGATGGAGTTGGCGCTGCCCAATGACTTCGTCAGGATGTCACGAATGCCAGCGGCCTCGATGACGGCACGGACGGCGCCGCCGGCGATGACGCCAGTACCGGGGGCCGCGGGGCGCATGATGACCTGCGCCGCGCCGAATCGGGCATTCACATCGTGCGGGATCGTGTTTCCAGCCAGAGGCACCTGAACGAGGCGCTTGCGCGCGTCTTCGGAACCTTTGCGAATCGCGTCGGGTACCTCGTTGGCTTTGCCGAGTCCGACACCGACATGCCCCATGCCGTCGCCGATCACGACGACAGCGCTGAAACTGAATCGCCGGCCGCCCTTGACGACCTTGGCGACGCGGTTGACATTGACAACCCGTTCTTCGAGGTTGAGATCAGACGTATCAAGTCTCGGCAAGCGGATCCTCCTAGAACTCCAGACCGCCGGCACGCGCACCATCGGCCAGCGCCTTCACGCGACCGTGATACAGGTTGCCGCCCCGATCGAAAACGACCTTTCTGATACCGGCGGCGAGAGCGCGTTCGGCGACCACGCGCCCGACGAGATCGGCCTGGGCCACCTTCTTCAGGCCCTCGAGCCGATCGCGGACATCCTTCTCGGTTGTCGAGGCCGAGGCCACCGTCCGCCCTCGATCGTCGTCGATGACCTGGGCATACACGTGCGTCAGGCTTCGGAAGACCGCAAGGCGCGGCCGATCCGAACGTCCCACGACCCGATTGCGGATGCGGCGATGCCGGCGCAAGCGAGCCTCGCGCGGCGTCAAATTACCCATCCTACTTACTGCCCTTTCCCGCAGCCTTGCCCGCCTTGCGGCGAACGGTTTCGCCTACGTACCGGACGCCTTTGCCCTTATAAGGCTCTGGCTCACGGAGTGCACGGATATCGGCCGCGAACTGGCCCAACCGCTCCTTGTCGTAACCGCGCAGCGTGAACCGGGTCGAAAGCCAGCCGTTCGCCTGCGTGGGCGAGAAGGTCTGGATCTCAGCGACCTCCAGTCCCGGTGGGGGATGGATCTCGATTGGGTGAGAGAACCCGAGAGCCAGGACCAGTCGCTCACCCTGCTTCTGCCCGCGGTAGCCGACGCCGTAGATTTCCATCGACCGTGTGAACCCGGTGTGGACGCCGGTTACCATGTTCGCGACCAGCGTGCGCGTGAGTCCGTGAAGCGATCGGTGTTCCCGACTATCGGAAGGACGACGGACGTGAAGGTGGCCGTTCTCCCGCTCGATCGTGATCGCGGGATGGATCTCACGGCTGAGTTCACCGCGCGGACCCTTCACCCGGACGCGTGAGCCGACGACTTCCACCTCGACTCCTGCAGGGACGGGGATGGGCGAACGCCCGATACGAGACATTGTGCGCTCCTACCATACGTAGCAGAGGACCTCGCCGCCCACATTGGCGCGGCGGGCCTCGTTCGCGGTCATCAGTCCCCGCGGCGTCGAGACGATTGCGACCCCCAGTCCGCCAAGGATACGCGGCATCTCGCGACTCTTGACATAAATGCGGAGTCCAGGCTTGCTCACGCGCTTTATCCCCGAAACTACGGGTTCGCGCTTGCCGCTGTAGCGCAGGCGGATCTTCAGGTCGCGATGCGCATTATCCGCTGTCTCGAAGTCCTCGATGAACCCTTCGCTCTTGAGAATGCGGGCGATCTCACGCTTGATGCGCGACGACGGCACGGTAACCGTCTCGTGACGCGCGGTCTGTGCGTTGCGGACCCTGGTGAACATGTCGGCGATCGGATCGGTCATTGTCATGGGCGTTCTCCTACCAGCTCGCCTTCACGACGCCAGGGATCTCACCTTTGAGCGCCAGTCCGCGGAAGCAGATGCGGCAGAGGCCGAATTTCCGGATATACGCGCGCGGACGTCCGCACGTATAGCAGCGGTTATGCTGCTGGACGGGGAATTTCGCCTTCCGTCGCGACTTCACAATCATCGAGATCTTTGCCACGGTTCCTCTCCTAGTTGCGGAACGGCATGCCGAGCAGTTGAAGCAGCCGCCGTCCCTCCTCATCGGTCCGCGCCGAGGTCGAAATCGTCACCTGCATCCCGCGTACCCGATCGATACTGTCGTAGTCGATTTCCGGGAAGACGAGTTGCTCGCGCAGCCCGAGGCTGTAGTTCCCTCGCCCATCGAACGCATTGGCGGAGACTCCCTGGAAATCACGCACCCGCGGCAGCGCGACGCTGATCAACTTGTCCACGAAGTCGTACATGCGCTCGCCGCGCAGGGTCACCATCAAACCGATCGCCATGCCGGCACGCAGTTTGAAAGCGGCGACCGACTTCTTCGCCCGGGTGATAACCGGTTTCTGCCCGGTGACGGTCATCACGTCGCGCGTTGCAGCGTCGAGGGCTTTGGCGTTCTGAATCGCCTCGCCTAGGCCGATGTTCACGACGACCTTCATCAGGCGAGGAGCCTGCATCACGCTGCGGTAGCCAAACCCTTTCACGAGTTCCGGCACGATTTCCTGTCTGTACCTTTCCTTGAGACGCGACATCTGTCGTTCTACTCCGGCTTTGGTGAGGCGATAACCTCGCCACTCTTTCGTGCCACGCGGACCTTCGTGCCATCGGCTTCAATGCGAAAGCTGACTCGCGTCGCCTTGCCCGTCTGCGGATCCACCAATGCGACGTTGGAGATGTGGAGGGAGGCTTCCTTATCGATGATGCCGCCGGGAATCCCAGGCCGCGCCTTGGTATGACGCTTGACGAGGTTCACCCCCTCGACCAGAACGCGGTTTGCCTCGCGGTCGACCAAGCGCACGCGCCCAGTCTTGCCGCGCTCTCGCCCCGCGAGGACGATGACGCTGTCGCCCGATCGAATGCGGGATGCCACTAGATGACCTCCGGGGCGAGGGAGACAATGCGCATGAACTGCCTATCGCGCAGCTCGCGCGCGACCGGCCCAAAAATGCGCGTGCCGCGCGGATTCGACGAGTCGGCCAGAATCACCGCGGCGTTATCGTCGAACCGGATTGTCGACCCGTCCGCCCGGCCATACTCCTTGGCCGTCCGGACGATGACGGCGCGAACGACGTCCCCCTTCTTGACCGATCCGCCCGGTGCCGCCTGCTTGACGGTCCCCACGATGAGATCGCCCACATGCCCGATCTTGGCGCCCTGCTTGATGACCCGCACGCACATGATCTCGCGGGCACCGGTGTTATCCGCGACTTTGAGACGACTCTGTGTCTGAATCATGGCGTGTCGCCTTCTCCTGTCGGGGTTGTCTCCGGATCCGACAGTTCCACAAAGGAGCCTGCGCTTCGGTGAAGCACCTCGGTGACACGCCATCGCTTGAGGCGCGAGAGGGGACGCGTCTCCTCGATCCGCACCGTGTCGCCGATGGCGAGTTGATCGGTCTCGTCATGCGCGTAGTACTTGCGCGTGACACGGATGGCGCGCTTGTAGAGCCGATGATGCTGGATCTTCTGCACCGCGACTACCACGGTCTTCTGCATCTTGTTTGACACGACGCGTCCAACCATGGCACGGCGGTGGGACGTGCGTTGCGCGATTGTCTCTTCAGTCACCGGGCTCCACCTCGACTCAGTTCGCGCTCGCGCTGGATCGTCAGCAGGCGAGCGATCGTCCGACGGACGACGGCGAATCGCGCCGTGTTCTGCAGTTGATGGGTTGCGTGCTGGAATCGCAGGTTGCGCAGTTCGGCACGCGCTTCGCCGATCTGATCGGCCAGCGCACCATTGTCGAGTTCTCGCGCCTCATTCGGTCGCAAGTGATTCCTCCTGCTCGGGCGCCGCGGGTGCGGCGTCGTCGCCATCGACGGGCCTCGTGATGATCCGGGTGCGAATCGGCAGTTTGTGACTCGCTACTTTCAACGCGCTCTGGGCCGATGCATCGTCGATGCCGCCGATCTCGAACAGGATGCGCCCCGGCTTCACGACAGCCACCCAATGGTCCGGCGCGCCCTTGCCGCTGCCCATGCGCGTCTCGGCCGGCTTGGCCGTCACCGGCTTATCGGGAAAGATGCGGATCCAGACCTGCCCGCCTCGCCGGATCGACCGAGTCATCGCGATCCGTGCAGCCTCGATCTGACGGCTGTCGATCCACGCGGCCTCGAGTGCCTGCAGGCCGGCGGAGCCGAACGCCATCGTACTACCAGCGTGCGCCTTGCCCCGGCGATGGCCGCGGTGGTGCTTGCGGAACTTGACGCGCTTGGGCATCAACATCAGTTCTTCTCCGGCGGCGGGCCATCCACAGGCGCGGCGAGCGCGTCCTGCAGCGCATCGGCATCCGCATCAGTTGCTGGCGCGGGTCGCGGCGCCTGCCGCTGACCCCGCCGCCGATCGGGGATGATCTCGCCGCGGAAGATCCACGCCTTCACTCCGATGACGCCGAACGTGGTGTGGGCCTCCGCGAGTCCGAAGTCGATGTCGGCCCGAAGCGTGTGTAGCGGCACCGAACCTGCTAGCTCACGCTCCCGCCGGGACATCTCCGAGCCACCGAGACGCCCCGCGATGACGATGCGGACGCCCTTGGCTCCGCGCTGCATCGAACGCTGTGCCGTCTGCTTGATCGCGCGGCGAAAGGCGACTCGTCGCTCGATCTGTTCTGCAACCGATCGGGCGACGAGCGTCGCGTCCAGTTCGGGCTGCCGGATCTCCTGGATGTTGATGCGCACCCGCTTGCTGGTGCGCTCCTCGAGGGTCTTGCGGAGTTCTTCGACCTTCGCGCCCGATTTGCCGATGACGATGCCGGGCTTCGCGCTGTGGATCGTGACCGAGACCTGGTTCGAGGACCGCTCGATGTCGATCCGTGGCACGCCCGCGTCCTTCAGGCGCGCCCGGATGAGCTTTCGGATGTCGATATCCTCGTGCAGCATCCTCTTGTAGTCCCTGCCGGCGTACCAGCGGGATTCCCAGTCGCGGATGATGCCGAGGCGCATTCCGATGGGGTGAGACTTGTGACCCATTAGCGCGCCTCCTGATCGTCGACGATCACCGTGACGTGGCTCGATCGGCTCAAGAGCGGACTGACCCGACCGTGCCCGCGCGGGCGCCAACGCTTCAGCGTGCGCGCCTCGTTCGCCCAGATGCGTGAGATGACGAGAGATCCGCGATCCAGGCTGTAGTTGTTCTCCGCGTTCGCTGCGGCCGAACTGACCGCTTTGTAGACATCCCTGGCGGCCTTCTGCGGCATAAGGCTCAGGAGAGCGAGCGCACGCTCGACCGGCTTGCCTCGAACGGCATCGACGATCAGACGCACCTTTCGAGGCGCGATCCGGACGTTACGCGCATGAGCCACGACTTCCATCGCTATTTCTTCACCGCGGTGGTGCGCTCGGTAGCGCGGCTGCCCGCATGTCCGCGGAAGAGACGGGTCGGCGCGAACTCGCCGAGCTTGTGGCCAACCATGTTCTCCGTGATGTAGATGGGCACGTGCCTGCGCCCGTCATACACCCCAATGGTGTGGCTGACCATCTGCGGGAAGATGGTCGAGTCGCGCGACCAGGTCTTCAGGACTCGCTTTTCGCCAGCCCGATTCATGCGTTCGACGCGGCCGAGAAGCCGCACATCGACGTAGGGGCCCTTCTTCAGGGATCGTGACATGTGCCGTACGCCTCCGTTACGCCGACCGACGCCTGATAATCAGGCTGTCGCTCGCCTTCTTCGACTTGCGCGTCCGCACGCCGTAGGCGGCCTTGCCCCAGCGCGTCTTCGGACCAGGATGCCCGATCGGCGCCTTACCCTCACCACCACCATGCGGATGGTCGCGCGGCGTCATCGCCGAACCGCGGACGACCGGTCGTCGCCCCAGTTGGCGAGTCTTCCCCGCCTTGCCGCGCACGATCTGCTCGTGCTCCGGATTGCCGACCTGGCCGATCGAGGCGAGGCAGTTCGCCGGCACACGCCGCGTCTCACCCGAGGGTAGTCGCACCGTCACGTAGGCCTCATCCTTTGCCATCAGTTGCGCCGATCCACCGGCGCTCCGAACCATCGAGGCTCCCTGGCCGGGGCGCAGTTCGATGGCATGGATGGTCGTCCCCACCGGGATGTTCGTGAGCGGCAGAGCATTCCCAGGTCGAATCTCCGCGTCGGCACCGAATCGCACCCGATCGCCCTGCGAAAGCCCCACCGGCGCGAGGATGTAGGCGCGAGGTCCGGTGGTGAACTGAACGAGCGCGATGCGGGCCGAACGGTTGGGGTCGTATTCGATCGACACAACCTGACCGTCCACGCCCCGCACAGTGCGCTTGAAGTCGATGAGGCGCAGGCGGCGCTTGTGACCGCCCCCGCGATGGCGGATGGTGATGCGTCCCTGATCATTACGGCCGGCGCGCTTGCGGAGCGCCACGGTCAACGTCCGATCGGGCTCCGATCGCGTGACCTCGGCGAAGTCGAACGCGCTGGCGCGACGACGTCCTGGAGAGGTGGGCTTGAGTTGCTTGATCGGCATCGTTCGCTCCCGTCTCGCTAGCTCGCCTCGAAAGCGTCGATCTTCTGATCCGCTTTCAAGGTCACGACGGCCTTCTTGGTTGGTGACGTCATGCCGTAACTCGTCCCGACGCGGCGCAACTTGCCGGGCGTACGGATCACGCGGACACTGACGACGTCGACGGCGAACAGTCGCTCGACCGCCGCTTTGACGGCGCGCTTGTCCGCGCGTGGATCGATGTCGAAGGTGTACTTGCCCGCCACGCCAAGCATGGTGTTCTTCTCGGTGATCCGGGGGCGGATCAGCACGTCAATCTCGCTCATGCGTCGCTCCTTGCCGACCGTCGGCGTCGCGGCGCGGGAGCATCGGTGGGTGCGTCCGACTCGGTCTCAATGGCGGGCGCAGCCGTTTCGTCGCTCCCCTGCTCCTCTGTCGCAGCGAAGCCCGTGCCCAGCCAACGCTCGACCGTGCGGATGGCACCGACGGTCGCGATCAGGTAATCGTGGTTAAGGAGCGTATAGGCGTTGAGCGCCCGGGCAGGCGCCGTGTGTACCAAGGGGATATTCCGCGCCGAGAGAACGACGCTCGGGTTTGCCGATTCCAGACTCAGAAGCAAGCGCCCGGAGACGGGCAATCTGCCGAGTAGCGTCACCATCGCCGATGTCTGAGGGCGCTCGAAGGCGAGTTCCTCCAGAACGATGATGCCTTCCCCCGCGGCCTTCGCCGACAGGGCGGAGCGGACTGCGCCAAGGCGCATCTTGCGGGGCATCCCTTGCTCGTAGCTGCGCGGCCGGGGCCCATGGATCACACCACCGCCACGCCACGAACCAACCTTTTGCGAGCCGTGCCGCGCACGCCCGGTGCCCTTCTGGCGGTACATCTTCTTCGTCGTCCCGGCTACCTCGGCGCGAGTGCGCGCCATCGCCGTACCGGTCCGTGCGTTCGCCAGTTGGCGAACGACGGCCTGATGCAACAGGCCGCGATTCGGCACCGTGCCGAAAACGCGATCGTCCACATCGATGGTTCCTCGCGGCTCGCCCGTCTGGCTGTAAAGAGGAAGCTTCACGATCGGGCCTTTCGCGCTCGACGGACGAGCAGCAGTCCATTGCGTGCCCCAGGGACAGCACCTCGCAGAAGGAGCAGGTTGCGCTCGGCGTCCGCCTGAACGACCTGGAGATTCTGAACCGTCGTCTTGGCCGCACCCATTTGTCCGGCCCGACGCGTGCCCTTGAAGACACGCCCCGGCGTGGTCGTCGACCCCGAAGACCCAGGCGCACGCTCGCGGTCCGACTGCCCGTGCGTACGCGGTCCGCCGCGGAAATGGTGCCGCTTGACGACTCCGGCGAAACCCTTGCCCTTCGACGAGCCGATCACGTCGACGAACTCGCCCGCGCTGAAGACTGACGCGTCGATTCTCTGCCCGAGCGAGACATCCTGGAGGTCGGTCGCGCGCAACTCGCGGAGGTATCGCATGCCGGAAACGTTCGCGGTCCGAAGGTGCCCGGCCTCGGCACGGGATAGGCTGCGCGCCACGCCGAACCCGATCTGGACCGCCTCGTAGCCGTCGCGCTCACGCGTGCGGATCTGCGTGACGAAGCACGGACCCGCTTCGACGATCGTGACGGGCATCACCGTGCCGTCGGAGGAGAACACCAGTGTCATCCCGATCTTGCGACCGAGCAACCCTTCGATCATGGTCCGATCCTACGCCTTGATCTCGATGTCGACGCCCGCGGGGAGAGTCAACGTTGTGAGGGCGTTCACCGCCTTCGGGTTCGGGTCGAGGATGTCGATGAGTCGTTTGTGGGTGCGAATCTCGAACTGCTCGCGCGAGTCCTTGTCCTTGAATGGACCCCGAAGGACTGTGAACCGGCGGATCCTCGTAGGCAGCGGAACCGGTCCAGCGACGCGTGCACCCATTCGCGTCGCGGCCTCAACGATCTGGCGCGCAGACCCGTCCAGTGCCTTGTGATCGAAAGACTTGAGTCGGATGCGGATTCTCTGTCGCGCCATCGAATACCTCGCGAAATGGGATGCGCCGGACTACTGGAGGATTTCGGCGATAACGCCGGCGCCGACGGTGCGACCGCCCTCGCGGATGGCGAAGCGTAGGCCTTGTTCGCAGGCGACGGGTTCGATGAGGGAGATGGTCATTTGGACGTTATCGCCGG
>VGOZ01000024.1 GCA_016875715.1 Chloroflexota bacterium
AGCGGACGATGACAGACGACAGAGACTGCAGCTTCGACCGCGTGCGGCGCTTCCTGGCCGTGCGCGTCGTTCCTTGGGTGGCGATCGTGGTCTTCGTCGCGAGCCTGCTCGCTGATGGGACGACGACGAACCGTCGCACGCCGGTGTCGATCCCGGGGTTGAGTGGGGTGACCGCGATCGCGGGTGTCATCGATCACACAGAAATGACCCCTGGGCGATCATGAGGAATTGACCCACCTGTAGCCGGTGCTATCTGCTGACGCGTGGTCAGCGGGAGGGCCGGGCCGATGCTACGAGGTGGACAAGTGCAAGAACTGTTTGCACAACAGCGCGAAGGCGTGTCGATCCGGGAGATCGCGACGCGGCTGGGACTGGCGCGCAACACGGTGCGGAAGTACCTGCGTGCGCCGGGAGTACCGGTGGGGGCGCCACGGGCAGCGCGTCTGAGCAAGGCGCAGCCGTTCTCTGGCTACATCAGGGAGCGGCTGGCGGCGGGAGTGGCGAACGTGGTGGTGCTTCTGCGGGAGGTACGCGCGTTGGGATACACGGGCAGCTATCCGACGCTGGTGCGGTTCGTGCGGCCGCTCCGACCGATGCGGCCTCCGGCGGCGACGCGGCGCTTTGAGACTGCACCGGGGAAGCAGGCGCAGGTGGACTTTGGGACCTTCACTTATAGGACCGTTGACGGGCGCACCCGATCCATCCAGGGCGTTGTCATGGTCTTGAGCTGGTCGCGCGCGGCGTATGTCGAGTTCATCGAACGCGCCGATGTGGCTACATTCCTGCGCTGTCATTTCCACGCGTTCGCTGCACTCGGTATTCCTCGACGCTGCCTGTACGACAACGCCAAGGTCGTCGTGCTTGACCGTGATCAGCACGATCAGCCGATCTGGAATGAGCGGTTCCTGGATTTCGCGCTGCGCCTCGGATTCGACCCGCAACTGTGCCGCCGCTATCGCGCTCAGACCAAGGGACGGGTCGAGAGCGGCATCAAGTATGTCAAGCACAACTTCTGGCCGAACGCACGCTTCACCGACCTCGATGATCTGAATCGGCAGGCGAGGCACTGGACGCACACCATTGCCGACCAGCGTATCCACGGCACGACCGCGGAGCGTCCCGCGGATCGCCTGATCCGGGAGCGACCGTGCCTACGGTCATTGCCGCCGGTGCAGACACTCGCCGTCTTCGAGCGCGATGATCGCCGCGTCGGTCGCGACGGGTTTATCCGCTGGCAGCGATCCTCCTATGGCGTGAAGTGGACCTGGGCCGCCAAGACCGTTCAGGTCGGATCGCGAGACGGAGTGATCGAGATCTGGGCCGGTACGGAAAGACTCGTGGTGCACGCGCGTGCGACCGCACCTGGCCAGCGCTTCACCGCCCCGGGGCAGTGGGATGGCATGCCGGTCATCGACGGTCGGCGTCGCCACTCCCCTCTCGCTCGTCAACTCCAGCCAGACTCTGTGGAGCAGCGTCCGCTGGCCACCTACGCCGCTTTGCTCGGCGAGGTCGCACCGTGATCGCCCTCGAACAGACGCGCCACTACCTTCACCAACTCGGCTTGAGTCACGCCGCAAACGTCCTGGAGAATCGTCTGGACGCTGCAGCACAGCGACACCTTTCTTACCCCGAACTCCTGGCCGATCTGCTCGGCCTCGAAGTGGCGGCGCGCCGCGAACGGTATATACGCACCCGCACCAATCTCGCCCACTTCCCCTTCCATCGCACCCTCGACCAGTTCGACTTCACATTCCAACCCAGCATCGATGAGCACACCGTCCGCGAACTCGGTCAGCTCCCAGATGCGGCAGATCGTCGAGGAGCCGCCAGCCGGCGGCGTGAAGCAGGACGTCGAGGAGCCGCCAGCCGGCGGCGCGAAGCAGGACGTCGAGGATCACGTCGCACTCTTCATGCAATGCGAAGGCGGGAAGGCCGGGATCGTCGAGGCGTCCTGAGTCGCGAACATGGATGACGCGGACGGGCTGATCGTACTCGGGACGAAGGCTGGCCTCCGCTTCGATCCCCTGCGCAAGATCACCCCGGTCCGGATGGAGGTTCCGCCCGACCAGCGCCGGGGGGTGCTCGGCGAGGATACGTACGTCGCCCACGTCGAGAAGGCGTTCCCGTTCGAGTTCCCCTCGCCTCCGGGCATGGGGCCGGACATCACGAAGCACTTCGTCGAAGCGATCGCGGCCGGCCGCCAGCCGAGACCCCGCCGCGACGCCAAGCGCCGGGCACGTCGCCGCGTTCCGGGACCTCTATTCCGCGATCGCCGCCGGTACCCGCCCGGCACTGGATGGCATCGAAGGACGGCGAGCCCTGGCGATCGTGGAGGCGATGTACCGTGCGAGCACACGGGGCGGCTGGGTGAGCGTCGACGACCGCTGACTGCCTCAGTGGCACGCGTGCGACCGCGGGCCGCACGGCGCCGCGTGACGGCTGGAGGTCGTATCGGTCCAATCGGCCTTGGAGAGCACTTGATTAAAAGGTTACGTGATTCTGGTATTCTGTTCGGAGCGCTCCTTCTCTGGGGCGACTCTTGGATGACTCGGGAGGATTGACTAACAATGCGGATCTCACTTCCTAGGCGACGGTTCCTGCTCGCCGGGACCGGTGCACTCGGTTCGGTGCTCCTCGCCGCCTGCGCGGCTCCGGTGCCGACCGCGACACCTGTTCCCGCAAAGCCTGCTGCTCCGGCGGCTCCTGCTGCCCCGGCCGCGCCGGCGCCGACCAAGCCCGCCGCCGAAGCGCCGAAGCCAGCGGCCGCGCCGGCACCGACGAATACGCCCGCTCCGGCGGCTCCTGCTGCCCCGGCCGCGCCGGCACCGACGAATACGCCCGCTCCGGCACCCGCTGGCGCCACCGCCACCGCGACGCCGCGCCCGTCGTACACGATTACTGGCAAGGGCCAGGTGAACTTGACCTGGCAGATGGGCGCGTCGGACTTCTGGATCGCCGGCACCGCGAAGGCGCTGCCCGGTTTCACAGAAAAGTACGCCAAAGTTGGCAAGGTCACGATTCAGCCGAATCCAGACGACTGGCAGAACAAGCTGGTCGCCTCGATGGTGGCCGGCACGGCACCCGATGTGTTCGATATGTGGGGCGACATCATGCCGCCTTACGTCGAGCGCGGTCAGGTGATCGACTTCGAGCCCTACGTCAAGCGCGATCTCAAGCCCGAGGACATCAGGGACTTCTACGAGTGGCAGTGGCGCGACTTCGTGATGCCGTGGCTCAACAACATCCGGTTCGGCATGCCGCGGTATGTGAACATCATGTTCACGTGGTACCGCAAGGACCATTTTGATGAGGTCGGTCTGAAGTATCCGGACCTCACCTGGGATCACAACACCTACGCTGACGCTGCCCGCAAACTGACCAAGAAGGGCGCGAACAACAAGACCGATCGCTACGGCCTCCTGTACCCGACGTGGGGCTGGGATCGCTACTGGTACAAGCCTGTGATCTGGGGCGGCAGCACGGTTGATCCCAAGGACAACACCCGCGCCACCTTCGGCGAAGAGAAGGCGCTGGCGGCGTTCGAGTGGTCTCGCAAGCTGATGTGGGACGAGCAGGTGATGCTCCAGCCGCTCGACATTAATCGGCAGTCTTCGGTGCTGCACTTCCCGACCGGGAAGTTCTCCATGAACGAGGAGGGCATCTACCCCTTCGAGATGGACAACGGCATCCAGGGCAAGTTCCCGTGGGCGTACGCCCACACTCCGAAGGGACCGACCGGCAACCGCAAGGTTCTCGGCACGACCGACGGCTACGCGATCTGGAAGGGTTCGAAGAACCTGGACGATGCGTGGGAACTTGTGAAGTGGGCGGCCGGCCCGACGAACCAGCTGGACGTCGTGGTGAAGGCAGCCGGACGGGTGCCAGTGCGCCATTCCGTCCTCAAGCAGTGGGAGGCCGAGGTCGTCAAGGCCCGTCCGAACCTGAAGGATGTGAACCTCAAGGTCGCCGTCGAGGCGATGGAGATGGGGTATCCGTCGGGGCGCGAGTTCTTCAAGGACAACATCGCCGCCCAGCAGCTGATCATCCCGGCTCTGGAGAAGATGTTCGTCGTGGGCGGCACGCCGACCTCCTACATGAAGGAAGTCGCCGACGCCGTGACCAAGGCACAGAAGACCGGCACGCGCTAGGTCCACGGTGTCGCGGTCGATCACAGTCCTCGCGGCGCTCGGGGCGGCAGCTTTAGCTGCCGCCCTGGGCTTCCTCCCTTCGACCGGCGCGGAGGTCATCGATACGGCCTTGCGCGCTCTGGGCGTGGCATTGCTGCTCTACGTCCTGCTTTTCATCATCGCGGCGGTATCGGAGCGCGGCATGACCCAGCGGCGGGCCGAATCGGTCATCGGTTGGGTGTTCGCGTTTCCATACCTTCTGCATCTGATACTGTTTCAGGCTGGGGCGATTCTCTTCAGTTTCTATCTGAGCTTGTTCTCAAGCGATCTCCTTCAACGTCATGAGTTTATCGATATCGATAACTATCGCTATCTC
This sequence comes from Chloroflexota bacterium, assembly GCA_016875715.1. Classification (GTDB taxonomy): domain Bacteria; phylum Chloroflexota; class UBA6077; order FW602-bin22; family FW602-bin22; genus VGOZ01. The sequence goes on from VGOZ01000024.1 coordinate 4,504, forward strand.
TTCCAGGATGAGCCGCTCTTCTGGATCGCGGTCAAGCACACGCTGATTTACACGCTGATTTCTGTACCGCTCGCGACGGTGATCGCGCTGTCGATCGCCGTCCTCTTGAACCAGAACATCAAGTTCCAGGGAGTGTTCCGAACCCTGTTCTACATGCCGGCCCTGGTCACCGGCGTCGCGGTCGCGATCGTCTGGATCATGGTGCTCCATCCCGAGTTCGGGATCTCGGCGATCGCGTTCGAGTTCTTCGGCCTGAAGAGCCCGCGCTGGTTCTGGTCCGAGGACTGGGCCCTTCCGGGGCTGGCGATGATCGCGCTCTGGGGCGCGGGCACCAATATGCTGCTCTACCTCGCTGGGCTGCAGTCGATCCCCTCGCAGGTCCAGGAGGCGGCTCGGATCGATGGCGCTAGTGCGTGGCAGGTATTCTTCCGTGTCACGCTCCCCCTCCTCACCCCGACCGTGTTCTTCAACGTTGTCCTCAACATGATCGGTTCGTTTCAGGTCTTCACCCAGGCATTCGTGCTCACGCAGGGTGGACCGAACAACGCCACGCTGACGATGGTGCTCCTGATTTACCGGAAGGCATTCCAGAACTTCTCGTTCGGGTACGCCTCGGCGATTGCCTGGGTCCTCTTCGTCGTGATCTTGATCATGACCTTCATCGTGTTCCGCAGTTCCAATCGCTGGGTGTACTACGAAGGAGGCCTTCGCCGGTGAGCACGGTCGCGCTCGCGCGCCCGCGGCCGCTGAGCCGCGAGCGGGTGGTCCGGGGTTTGTGGCGGACGGTCCTTTACGTGGGCATCGTCGCGGGGACCATTCTCTTCACGTTCCCGTTCCTCTGGATGATCAAGTCGTCTGTTTCACCGCCCGCTGAGGTGCTCCTCAACCCTCCCCGCCTCCTGCCTTCGGCGATCGTCTGGGAGAACTACTACCTGCCGTTCGAGCGGCAGCCGTTCGCGACCTTCTATGTGAACACGGCGTTCGTCACGATTACAGGCATGATGGGGGTCATCCTCTCGAGTTCCGTTGTCGCGTTCGCGCTCGCGCGGATGCGCTGGCCGGGACGGGACAAGTTCTTCTTCGTGATGATCTCGACGCTGATGCTCCCGGCCCACGTGACGTTGATTCCCACGTACGTCGGTTTTGCCAAGGGGCCTGAACTCGTCGGGCTAACAGGTCAGGGTGGCTGGCTCAATACCTTCATTCCGCTCCTCGCGCCGGAGTGGACAGGCAGCCCCTTCATCATCTTCCTTATGCGGCAGTACATGATGACGATCCCGCTGGAGATGGATGATGCCGCGCGGATCGACGGTTGCGGCTGGTTCCAGTTGTTCTGGAGAATCATCATGCCGCTCTCCGCGCCGGTGATGGGTGTGGCCGCGATCTACTCCTTCCAGTATCACTGGAACGCCTTCGAGCGTCCGCTGATCTACCTGAATCGCATCGACCTGTTCACGGTTCCCCTCGGCATGGCGATGCTGAACGGCCGCTACGGCACCGACTTCGGTGGCCTGATGGCAATGTCAACGATATCGCTCATACCGGTCATGATCGTGTTCTTCCTCGCCCAGCGATACTTCATCCAGGGCGTGGTCGTCAGTGGTGTGAAGGGGTAAGTCCCTCCAAGAGTGCCCTTGCGAACGTCTCCGTGACCTGAAGGTCGTGACCCGCATCGTGCACGCGCACGATGCGGGCGACTCGCACGATGGCCGCCAGCCGCGTGGCGACGATCTCGAAGGCCGGGTGCGACCGGCTTCCCAGGTACACATGGATCGGTACCGCATTGGTAAGCGACTCCTGGGCGGGGAGATACGACGCGGGAGGTTCCCGCCAGCGCAGCGCACCGGCCTCCCGCACGATCGCTGGCCAGGCAGACTTACCGGCCAGCGCGTGGGCCTCACTCTCACCCAAGACGGCGGCCAGGAAGCTGTGCGCAACTGCCTCCGGCGAGATATCGCGCCGACGGAACAGGCCCTGCGTCGCCTGACGAAGCGCAGACACACACGGATCATCGATGGCGATACCGAGTAGGGGAGGCTCGATCAGGTGAAGCGACCGCGCCCGCTCGGGCACCTGGCGCGCGGCTTCCATAGCAACGACCGCGCCCGAAGAGTGACCAACAAGGTGCGCATCCACGATTCCCAGCCCGTCGATCGCGGCGAAAAGATCCCGCGCCTCCCGCGCGATCGTCAGCGTGCCCCGCGCGGCCGGACTGCCGCCGTTTCCACGGCGATCGATCGCAACCAGCCGATACCCCGGGAAGCCGCGTCGCATCAGGGCTCCCCATGCTGCCCGGCCGTTCTCCAGATCGCCGTGGATCAACAGTACCGGATCACCCTCGCCGGCCGAGATCCAGTTGAGCAGCGACAAGGTCTTGCTCACGGCGCGCCGCCGAACCAGCGGCGGACCTCGCCCCGGCGCAGTTTGCCCGTGGACGTACGCGGCAACTCCTCGACGACGCGGAACTCGCGCGGAATCTTGAATGGAGCCAGGCGCTCACCGCAGTACGCGGCCAGGTCTTCCACAAGATCAGCGCGGGGCGCTCCGTGGGTGGTCAGCGCGCACACGGGAACCTGACCCCAGGTCGAGTCGCCGCGGGCCACGACACAGGCATCCACCACGCCATCGTGCCCACGGAGGATCGCTTCGACCTCCGCCGGATAGACGTTCTCACCGCCGGAGACGATGAGGTCGCTCCGGCGATCGAGTACGTACAGATAGCCGTGTGGATCGATCTGGCCGTAGTCGCCGGTGTGAAACCAGCCACCGGCATCGACAATCGGACGGATCGTATGGCGGTCGCAGTACCCGGGGCTGATCGTCGGTCCTCGCACGAGAATCTGCCCGGCGCCATCCTCCCCCTCACGCTCGATCCGCAGTTCGATGCCCAGAAGCGGCTTGCCGGAGGATCCGGGACGGGTTATGGCATCGGCGGGCGCGAGCGTCGCGACCTGCGAGCAGCACTCGGTGAGACCATATGTCTGCACAACGGGTACGCCCCGCGCCGCCGCGCGCGCAAGGAGAGCCGGCGATGCGGCCGCACCACCCAGGAGGACGCATCGGAGCGCGTGCCTGGCCGGCGCAGCCTCCTCAAGCAGGCGCTCCAGCATCGTCGGTACGAGGGAAACGATCGTCACGCCATCACGGACGAGCGAAGCCCAGACCTCTTCCGGGCCGAATCGCCGATGCAGAACGACCCCGATTCCATAGATCGCGGCGCGGAACAGGATCGAAAGCCCGCCGATGTGGTAAGCAGGCAGGGTCAGAAGCCATCGATCGTCCGCATGCAGACCGAGGTTGAAGGCCGAGGCGCATGCGCTCCACCAATGGTTGCTATTCGTGATGACGGCACCACGAGGACGGCCAGTGGTACCCGAGGTATGAAGGATCCCCTGCCAATCATCGAGATTGATGGTGGGCAGGGCTCCCGGCGCACGGACCGGGGCGTCGACTCGCGTGGAGACCAGATCGTCGAGTCGCAGGTCTTCAAGTCGCAACACTCGAGCCGCAGGAGAGGCATCGCGACCGATCGCGCGCCCGACACTCGCGTCATCCACAAGCAGGACGGAGACGGCCGCGTTCTCGATCTGGTAGCGCACCTCGGGATCCGTGAGTCTGGTGTTGAGGGGGACAAGAATCGCGCCGGTGCGCACCAGCGCGTGGACGAGAACCACGAAGGAAAGGCTGTTGGACGTTAGAACCCCGACCCGCGTGCCGCGCTCCACGCCCAGGTGGGCGAGCGTCACGCACGCCTGCGCGACCAGGGTATCGAGTTGCCCGTACGTCGTCGCGCCGCTCGACTCGATCACGGCGGGCTGAACCGGAAGCACGGCAGCCCGATGGGCGATCCAGTCGGTCACCCGAAGACCTTTTCCTGAGGGGTTCACGCTGACGGTTCCGCCACGACGAGTGCGCGATCGCCGAAGTCGGGCAACAGGCCGAGGCCTGGCGCTGCGGCGATCGCCATCACGCCGCGTCGCACCGCCGGTTCACCACCGGTGAGATCGGTTGCGAGTAATGACGCGGTCGCGAGACCGTGGGCGATATCGGCGCGCTCCGTTCCGACCGCGCAATGCAGCGCGGCACAGATGCCGATTCCGCTCTCCAGAGCGCTGGTTATGACCGGAGTGATCCCGGCCGACTCCATTCTGCCAATCGCAAGCCTTGCCCGTCGCGGTCCGCCGATCACGGCGGGCTTGACGACCACATAGGGCACGGGACTCGCGTTCAAGACCCGCTCGAAGTCGCATGAACTGGCGACACTCTCATCGAGCGCGATGGGAACACCGAGCGCGGTCAGGGCGCGAGTCCCCTCCAGATCATCGCGCGGAAGAGGCTGCTCGACATACTGAAGGTCAAGGTGGGCCACGCCGGTGATGACCTCGGCTGCCTCCGACCGTGACCACGTTCCGTTCGCATCGATGCGAAGCTTCAACTCTCCCGCGCACGCTCGTGCCCGGGCGACACGGGCGATGTCGTGGGCGGGGGGCCGGCCGCCGACCTTCAGCTTCACCGCGGAGAAGCCACCAGCCACCGCTTCTCCGATCGCCCTGGCGATCGTCTCGTCATCGTCACCACCGACGAGGGCGTTGACGGCGACCCCCGCGCGATGAGTCGGACGCAGCAATGCGGCGACGGGCAGCCCTACGCACTGTGCGTCGAGGTCGAGCAACGCGGCATCAAGCGCGGCGGCGGCTGATGCCGTGGCCGGATCCGCGGCAAGCCTCTCGATCGTGGCCGGGATAGCGTCTCTTTCCACCCTGGATCCAAGCCGAGCAAGTGCGGATCCGGCGCGCGTGAGGTTGCCGCCGAACTGGAGCAACGGCGCGCAGTCGCCCCATCCCTCGAGGCCGTCGGCGGTGAGGCGTACGACGATCCCTTCGCGTGCGGTGAGCGCGCCGGCGCCAGTCTGGAGAGGCCGGCGCAGCGGGATGACGTAGCGAAAGAGCGTGAGGCTACAGGACATCAGCCCGTCGGCACTCGGACCAGGATGAAGGCCAGCGCAAGGAGCACGCCGAAACTCAGATGGAGCATCCCGGTGCCCTTTAGCGCCGCGTTCAAGTTCGAGGCGGGCGCGTCGGATGTCAGGACAGTCCGAAGGAGCGCGAGGGCAAGCGGAAGCGTGAGAAAGGGCAGCCAGAACAGACTGCCACCGGTGGGACTCGCGAACCACATACCGAGAACCGACGCATATGCGGCCGCGATAAGTGCAACGTACTCGGCACGCGCGGCGCCGGCACCCAGGCGGACGGCCAGCGTCCGCTTACCGGCGGCTCCATCGGTCTCGATATCCCGAAGGTTGTTCACGACGAGAATCGCCGTGACGAGGCACCCGACCGGGAGCGAGACCAGGATGGCACCGGACATGAAATCGCCGCTCTGGAGGTACGCGCTTCCGACGACCGCGACGACGCCGAAGAAGAGGAAGACAAAGAGATCGCCCAGCCCCACATACGCCAGCGGCCACGGGCCTCCGGTGTAGGCGAATCCACACACGATGGACAGCATCCCGATAACCAGGATGGGCCAGCCGCCCACCACCACCAGATACAAGCCGATGAGCCCCGCGCCCCCAAAAGCGAGCAGCGCTGCGATGAGCACGGCGCGGGGGGTTGCCAGACCCGAACTCGCGAGGCGCCGCGGACCCAGTCGTGCCGCGGTGTCGGCTCCAGCCCGGAAGTCGGCATAGTCGTTGAAGTAGTTCGTACCCACCTGGATCAGGATTGCCGCCCCGAGCGCGGCAAGAAACGGCGCGAGGCGCACGTGGGTCGCGGGAGCCCCGATTGCAGTACCAACGAGGACTGGCACGATCGCGGCGGGCAGCGTCGCCGGCCGAGCGCCGGCGATCCAGACCATGGGTCTCACGGGAAACGTGGAAACTGGCGGAAGTTCGGCTTTCGCTTCTCGAGAAAGGCGCGCTTGCCCTCGCGTGCCTCATCGGTGAGGTAGTACAGGAGAGTGGCGTCGCCGGCCAGCTGCTGGAGTCCCGCCTGCCCATCGGCGTCAGCATTGAACGCCGCCTTAAGAAACCGGAGGGCGATTGGGCTCTTCTCCAGGATCTCCCTCGCCCAGGCGACCGCTTCATCTTCCAGGCGGCCGAAGGGCACCACAGCATTGACGAGGCCCATCGCCAGCGCCTCTTGCGCGCTGTACTGGCGACACAGGTACCAGATCTCCCGGGCCCGCTTCTGGCCCACGATGCGAGCCAGATGGGCGGCCCCGTAGCCCGCATCGAAGCTTCCGACCTTCGGTCCGGTCTGGCCGAACCGAGCGTGCTCGGCGGCGATCGACAGATCGCACACGACGTGCAGAACGTGGCCGCCGCCGATCGCGTAGCCGTTCACCACGGCGATCACCGGCTTCGGTATCGTCCGGATCTTGCGCTGAAGTTCCAGCACGTTGAGGCGCGGGATGCCATCCTCACCGACGTAGCCGCCCTCGCCGCGCACCCGCTGATCGCCACCGGAGCAGAATGCCTTTTCTCCCGCTCCCGTCAGCAGGACCACGCCGATGTCCGCTGCCTCGTGCGCGCGATCGAACGCGTCGAGCATCTCGGTGACGGTCTTCGGCCGAAAGGCGTTGCGCACCTCGGGCCGATTGATGGTGATGCGCGCGATGCCATCGAAGTGCTCGTACAGAATATCCTCGTACGCGACAACACTGCTCCAGGCATAGCTCACGGTCGGGCTCCTCCGAGAAATCGCTGGACGGTCGAGGCGTAGCGCGCCGGACTTTCGAGATGAACGGTGTGACCGGCTTCTGGAACGATGACCGTCTGGACATTTCGCACACTCTGCGAAAGGCGTGCGCCGATCGCCTGGTAGCGTTCGTCGCACTCGCCAACGATCACAAGCACGGGCATTGCGAGTTCGCCGAGCCGGTCGTGCACCGCTGGAGTCACCCCCTGCCCTCCCCCGCGAAGGCTGCGCGCCAGTCCGCGAGGGTCGTGACTGAGCCGCGTGGCGCGGAGGCGCTCCCGCGCCGCCAGGGCCAGGCCATCCTGGCTCGCGAAGAGCGGCACTTTCTCCCAGCGATCGACGAACGCGCTGATCCCCTCGGCTTCGAGCAGCCGGGCCAGATCCTCGTCCGATCGGACTCGGGCAGTACGCGCTTCGGCGTCCACGATGCCCGGAGAGGCGCTCTCAAGAACGAGTCGGCGCACGACTCGCGGATAATCGAGCGCGAGTTGGAGCGCGACGCGGCCTCCCATCGAATAGCCGAGAACATCGATCGGCGCTCCGCCCAAGATCTGGATGATGGCCGCGAAGTCGCGCGCAGTCGCCGGGAGCGTATAGCGGGCGAGGTCTTCGACAACGTCGGTCCCTCCATGTCCGGGGAGATCGACGGCCAGAGGGCGGCGTCCCGCCGACCGGAGTCCCTGCGCCAGGTGTTCCCACGATTCGGCGCGGCCGGTGAATCCGTGGATGAGGAGGATGTCGGGCGTGCCGTCGGAACCGAAACGTTCGACGCGATACTCCACGCCGCGGACCGAGATCCCCGTCATTGGCCCAGCGCCACACGAGCCGCGTTCACGCCCTGTGCCCAGACTTCGCGGTGGAGTTCGGCGTTGCGCTGACGGGTGGAGGCCACCTCGATGATCCGTCGCTCGCGGGCCGCCCGGGGAGACGTGACCGCCCTCCGAAACGCGGCCCAGTCCGACGGCCGCTCGTACCCCATGTCGTAGAGGTGGGCGACACGCGCGAAATCGAGGCCGTGAGGCGTCCCGAAGAGTCGGTCGAAATGCCGGGGAAGGGATGCCTGCGGCAGGAAGGAGAAGATCCCGCCGCCATCGTTATTCAGCAGGATCACGCTGAGGGGTATCTCCTCCATACGTGCGACAAGCAGCCCGTTCATGTCGTGATAGAGAGACATGTCCCCGATCGCCAGAAACACGGGTCGATCGCTCGCCGCGGCTACTCCGACAGCCGTGGACACGACGCCATCGATCCCGGCAGCACCGCGGTTGCCCAAGAGATGCACGCCGCGTCCGAACGCCGGGTAGAAAGCGTCCAGGTCGCGGACGGGCATGCTGTTGCCGACGAGGACGACGGAACCCTCGGGGAGCGCCTCGGCGAGCTCGCGAAAGGCTCGTCCCTCGAACGGTTCGTCGATCCGGGCCAGCGCGGAATCCAGCGCCTGTCGCGTGGCGCACGCCACACTCGTCCAGAGCGAGGTCCAGCCACGCCCGCTCGCAGCGCGCCCAGGAACGCGCGCGAGGACTTCCGCGGGATCGGCCCAGATGTGAGTTGCGCCGACGAGGGTCGCATCGCGCCACGCCGCGCCATCGTCCACGAAGAGATGCGCGCTGTTTCGCGTGCGGTCGAGGAATTCGAACACCGGCCGAGAGGTTGGCGGAGCGCCGATACGCAGGATCAGGTCCGGTTCGAGCGCGCGCTGCACCGTAAGATCGCGCAGGAAGATGTCGGCGCTATCGACGATGCGGACATCGGAGTCGCGATCGCGCAACCCGGAGAGGGGGTCGGCCAGGATGGGGGCGTCGCACCGCCGCGCCAGGGCCAGCAACGCGTCCGCGGCGCGGCGATCCTCCATCGGGCCTGCCACAAGGAGCGGGCGTTCGGCCCGCTCCACGATCTCAGCAACCTCGCCGGCTTCCGCGGGCGGGAGCGTTCGGCGCCCGATCATCGCGCGGGAGAACGGTGCCGGCCGATCCTCGCCCGGTTCGTCGCCATCGATGGGCGCATCCTGCGGTGACGTCCGCGCGACAAGCGGTTCGCGAAACGGGATGTTGAGATGCACGGGCCCGGCGGGCGCGGCACGGGCCATCGCCACCGCCCGGCAGAGCGTGGATCGCCAGTGCCTTAGCGTCTGAGGAACGCTATCGGCCACGGGAAGATCGATCGAGAACCGGACCGCGGTGCCAAAAATGCCGACCTGATCGATCGCCTGCGCGGCCCCGACGTCACGCGCCTCGGGCGGGCGATCGGCCGTGAGCAGGATCAGCGGTACACGACTCAATGAGGCTTCCACAACCCCGGGCAGGTAGTTCGCCACCGCGGTTCCGGAGGTGCACAGCAGGGCGACTGGCTCGACACGCGCGCGCGCCAGCCCGAGGGCGAAGTACGCGGCCGAGCGCTCGTCGTACAGCACCCAGGTCCGCATGTCGGACCGAGCGCTCAGCGCCAGTGCCAGAGCGGTGGATCGCGACCCGGGCGAAATGCACGCCCAACGCACTCCCGCGGCGACCAGTTCGTCAACGAGCCAGCGCGCGCCCGTGTAGGCCGCATCCGTCGATGCCGGGCTCACGACGCGATGCCGAGCGCCATCTTCATTGGCCGCAGCTTTAGCCGCGTCTCCTCCAACTCCTCAAGGGGATCGGAACCATCGACAATACCATTGCCCGCGTAGAGAGTCGCCCAGCCCCGATCGTCCAGGAGAGCCGAACGCAGCGCGACGACGAACTCACCCTCTCCGGACGCATCGATCCATCCGACCGGTCCGGCGTACCAGCCACGCGGAGAGCCCTCGCGCTCGCGGATGAAGCGGCGCGCCGCGATCGCCGGAGTCCCGCCGACCGCGGGAGTCGGGTGCAGAGCCTCGATCAGGTCGATCAGGTTGGTAGTGCTGAGCGGAAGAGCCTGGATCGGCGTGAACAGGTGATGGACGTTTGGCAGTGAGAGGATCCGTGGCAACTCCGCGCCCCTGATCTCGGTGCACACGCGGGCGAGTCGCTCAAGAATGGTGGCCACGACAACCCGATGTTCGTGGAGGTTCTTTCGGTTCGCGAGCAGCGCCTCGGCGATCGCCTGGTCGGCGGCCGAGTCGGTGGCGCGCGGCGCAGTTCCGGCAAGAGCGCTGACGGATACGACGCCGCCGGCCACCTGTACGAGGCGCTCCGGAGTCGCGCCGATGAAGGTCTGTCCTGACCTCCGGACCGCGAAAACGGCGCACGTGGGATACTGGTGGGCGAGCCGCACCATCGCCACCGCCGGCTCGGCCGCCTGCGCGGTGAAATGCGTCTCGGAGCGGGCAATTGCGACCTTCTCCAGTTCGCCAGACGCGATCTTCGCCGTCGCATCGCGCACGTTGCCAAGAAAGGCTTGGGCCAGACTGCCGTTACGCTCCATCACGGACGCGATCGTGGGAGGGTCCTCCCTCGCCTCAGCGTGCTGCGACGAGTGCGAGACGGACATCGCGGCGGGCTGGATGCGCCAGCACCGATCGCCGCGTCTGATGCAGAGGTTGCGCGGAACCGTCAGACGACCGGCACCGAATTGGCTCCAGCCGCCATCCGTAGGGTGGTCTTCGAAAGAGAAGCCGCCCACGGCGAAAGGTACAGGCCAGTCCACCCGCCGCGCGCTCCACCAGGCAGAAGCCTCTTGGAATCGATGCTCGCCCCGGATGTCGATACTGTCGAAACTACCAGTCGCACAGAGCGAGATCTGACCGTCCGGCCTTGCCCAGTAGAAGGCATCCTCGCCGAGGCGACACGCCATCGCGAAGTCTGCGAGCGGGTCACCATCTGGAGCCGATCGCGCATCGCGCCCGTCTGGATCGAGGAGGTCCGGCACGACCGTTGGCGCAGGAATCACGCGGCAGTCCCGACGCTGCGAAGTAACAGGGCGCGCAGCGCGGGAAGTCGAGCGAGGAGATCCTCTGGATCCTCGGCAAGTGCCCACTGGCTGACGATCTCGTGGATGCCACCAAACCAGACCTGGGCGGCGACCCGGCAATCGACAGGGGCGATCACGCCCGCCGCGACCGCGTTCTCGAGTTCGGCGACGATCAGGCCGGTGAACTCCGCGCGCAGCGTCATCATACGCCGATGGAACCGCGGTCCGGCGCCCGGCGTATCGATCAGGAAGAGACGCGCGGCCTTGCGGTGCGCGCCGAAGGTCTGAAGGAGTGCACGGAGCGTCGTCTCGAGTCGCGCCAACGGTTCGGCCTCCATCGCCAGCGCCAACTCGAGTCGCGAGCGCAGGAGCATCGCCGTCCGATCGAGCACCGCCAGAAACAGGGCGTCTTTGCCAGGGAAATGAAAGTAGAGGCCGCCCTTCGAGGTTGACGCGGCGTCGGCGATGTCGTCGACAACCGCGTCCTGAAAGCCGCTACGGGTGAAGACATCGAGCGCGGCCTCAAGGATGCGTTCGTGGCGCTCGATCGTTCGAGTCTGAGATCTCACCGGAAGTCTGCGTGCCTCTCAAAACCGACCGACCGGTCGGTCGAACAGATGCTAGTCGGTCTGCCAGACCCGTACCAGTCCCGTCATGTCCGCTCGCCGGCGCTTCGCTCGGCGCGGTCGTTGTCGCGCAAGGTTCGACCAGCGGCGGCCGCGACGGCGGGGAGCACGGCCGCGGCGGCACAACCGACGAGAAAGGTCGCGCCGCCGAGCGCGCCGTAGATGGGCGTGAACATCGCCGGCGCAACTGCCGATGCGCCGAAGCGAAAGGTCGCGTTGATCGATACCGCCGTCCCGCGCAGACGCTGATCGGTCAGGAGCATCAAGACCAGGCTGGGCATCGCTGCCCAGAGCGATCCGTATGCGATCCCGAGGGGTATCACGCCCAGGACGAATAGCTCTGGCGCCGGCGCCAGAGCTATCGCGATGCCGCCGAGAAACGCCAGAACGCTACCTTCGGTGAGCACCCGAGCCGGACCGACCGCCTCGACGCGCCTGCCCGCATACGGCGCAGCGACGATCCCGAGCAGTCCGAGCAACGATGAAACCGCGCCGGCAGCCACGAGACTGAGATGCCAGCGCTCGACCAGGTAGGTGGACCACAGGTAAGAGGAACCGAAGGTGGCCAGCTGCGCCGAGAAGGCGGCCGTCCCGGCGATGATTCCGCCGCGAGAGGCGAGCACGCGCGCGATCTCCTGGAACCCGGGCGACGAAGAGGAGTTCCGCGGCGAAGCGTGGCGCAGGACGCGGTCGTACAGCACGCCAAGGACCAGGGCAACGCCGGCCGTAAGGACGTAGACGAGGCGCCAGTCGAACTGTGCGAACGCTCCGCCCACAAGCGGCGCGGCGAACCCGCCGACCATGTTCACGCTGACGAACGACCCCATCGTACGGCCCAGGCGCTCGCGCGGAACGAGGTCCGCCGTCGCCGCAACCAAAATTGGTGTGGTGAAGGCGTTCGCAGCACCCTGGAGGAAACGGCCGAGAAGGAACCACTCGATTGACAGTGCTGCCGCGCAGCACACGGATGCGACAACGAACAGGGTGAACCCGATCCCCAGCGCGAACCGCCGGGACGTCCGATCCGAGATCGACCCGGAGATCAACTGGAACGCCGCGAAGGGAATCATGTAGGCGGGGACCGCCCACGAGATGGCACCGAGATCGGCCGACAGCGATTCGCGCACGGCCGGCAAGATCGCGCCGATAACGCCACCTGCGAACGGCCCCAACGCTCCGCCCGCATAAAACCAGATGGGGATTGAACGTGAGGTGGGAAACAGGAGGAGCCTCGCGGCGAGTGTAGTCGTGTCTGACGGCGCGCGAGGCCGGTTACACTCGCCCCCCGGATGGTGCTCAGAATCGGAGCGGACATCGGTGGCACCTTCACCGACGTGGTCGCGGTCGCAGAGGACGGTCAGGTGATCGCCACGGCGAAGGTGCGTACGACGCCTCGGAATCCCGAGGCCGCAGTGCTGGACGGCGTCGATCGGGTTTTGGCCGTGTCCACCGTGAGGGAGACGGACGCGCTGATCCACGCGACGACCTTGATGACGAACGCAATCGTGGAGCGGCGCGGCGCGCGGGTCGGCCTGCTCGTGACCAGAGGCTACCGGGATACGCTCGAGATCGCGCGCCAGCACCGATTCGACATGTACGACCTGAGCATCACGCGGCCCGGCCCACTGGTCGGCCGTGGCGACCGCCGCGAGATCACCGAACGCATCCTTGTGGATGGCAGCATCGAGGTCGCGCTGGATCTCAACTGCGTGCGCGACGCGATTGAGGATCTGTGCGCCGCGGGGGTTGAGGCGGTCGCGATCGTCTATCTCCACGCGTATCGCAATCCGCTGCACGAACTCCAAACGGCGGAAGCCGTCGCTGCCGCGGCGCCCAACCTGCCAGTCGCCCTCTCTCACTTCGTCTCCGGTCAGTTCCGTGAGTACGAGAGGATGGTGACCACCACGGCGAATGCCTACGTCCAGCCGATCGCCGCGCGCTATCTGGGAGCGATCGAGGACGGGCTGGACAGCCGGTTGCCTCGGGCGACCCTCCAGATCATGACTTCCAACGGCGGCATCGTCGGCGTCGAAGCCGCGCAGCAGCTTCCCGTGCGTCTCATCGAGTCCGGTCCCGCCGCAGGCGCGATCGCTGCGGCGAACGATTGCGCTGCTCTGGATCTCGAAGGGGTGCTGTCGTTCGACATGGGCGGCACCACCGCCAAGGCATGTTTGATCACTCGACGGGGCGGCCAGAGGCCCTGGCCAATGGTCCACGGCGAAGTAGAGGTAGCGCGGGAGTATCGATTCATCCGCGGCTCCGGCCTGCCCCTGCAGGTTCCCAGCGTGGAGCTGATTGAGATCGGGGCTGGCGGCGGTTCCATCGCACGCGTCGACCGATTGGGACGGATGCGGGTGGGACCGGATAGCGCCGGCGCGGTCCCCGGGCCGGCCTGCTATCCGTCCCCCGAGGGCGTACCGCGCGAATCTAGCGACCCGACCGTGACCGATGCTGACGTCGTCCTGGGATATATCGATCCGGATGGATTCCTTGGCGGCCGGCTCCGACTCGATCGCGATGCGGCCTTCCGCGCGCTCGTCGATGCGTTCGGTGGTGATCCGATCGCATCCGCGCAGCGGGTCCGCGATACCGTCGACGAAGAGATGGCGCTGGCGTTCCGCCGCCATTGCGCCGAACGCGGGCACGACCCCACGTCGCTCCCCCTCTACGCCTTCGGCGGGGCCGGCCCCGTGCACGCCTGCGGCGTCGCTCGGCGCCTCGGGATCAGCCGCATCTGGGTGCCGGCAGCCGCTGGAGTCGGCTCCGCGATCGGCCTCGTTGGCGCGCCGCCGCGGGTCGATCTCGTGCGGACGCTCGTCTGCCCGGTGCACGACGCGACGCCATGGGACGAGATCGATCGTGAGCTCGAGGCGATGCGGGCACGCGCGTCCAAGGAGCTCTCCTCGCTGGTTCCGCGAGAACGAATGACCTGGACGGTCGCGGCAGACCTCAGGTTCACTGGCCAGGCGCACCAGCTGACGACAGCTGTTCCTCGGGCAGCGCTGGATCGCGGGTCGCCGGCCAGAGTACGTTCGGCAGCGCTCCGCGCCACATTTGAGGGGGAGTACGGGCGCGTCTACGGGCGGGTGCCGCCTCGAGTAGGGATTGAGGCGATGCAGTGGCGGCTCACGGCCACCGGGCCGACACCACCGATCCCTCGCTTCTCTATTGCGGGTGGTTCCGAGAAGGAATGTCGACGCGATGCCTGGTTCGATGGCGAAAGGCGACCGGCGCGATCGATCGATCGGAGCTCGCTGGCGATCGGCATCACTGTCGAAGGGCCTGCGCTAATCCAGGAAGAAGCGACGACGACAGTGGTCCATCCGGACTGGGGCGCAACCGCCCTGTCGTCGGGCCATTTGGAACTGGTGCTGCGCCGGTGATCCTCGATCGTCACTGGGATGTCCTCTGGAACCGGCTGATCGCGATCGCCGAGGAACAGGCGGCCACGCTGATCCGCACCGCTCTCACGCCCGCGGTGAGCGAAGCGGGGGACCTCTCTGCAGCCGTCTTCGATGCACGGGGGAGAATGCTCGCCCAGGCCGTCACCGGAACGCCCGGTCACATCAACTCGCTCGCATCGGCGATGCGCCACTTTCTCGCAGCGTGCCCGGCCGCGACACTCCGCCCCGGCGATGTGTTGATGACGAACGATCCGTGGCTTACGTCCGGCCACTACCACGATATCACCATCGTGACGCCGATCTTCCATCGCGACCGTGCGATCGGGTACTTCGGCAACATCTGCCATACGGCGGATATCGGCGGGCGGGTCTTCTCGGCCGACGCGCATCAGGTCTACGAAGAGGGTCTTTGTATCCCCATCGTCAAACTCCTGCGCGCCGGGGAACCCAACGAGGACGTCCTGCGCATCGTCGAGGCAAACGTCCGTGTCCCCGATCTGGTGATCGGCGATCTGTACGCTCAGGCCGCCGGCAACGACGTCGGGTGTCGTCGAATCATCGAGACCCTCGAACAGTTCGACCTGCCCGATCTGGATGGTCTGGGCCACATCATCCTCGATCGGTCGGAGCAAGGGATGCGCCGTGCGATCGCCGCGGTGCCGGATGGCGACTACAGCGCGAGCGGCGAGTATGACGGCTTCGATCGGGAGGTTCACCTCGCGGTTCAGGTGCGCGTGCGGGGCGAGACCATCTCGGTCGACTTCGCCGGAACGTCACCGGAGAGCGAACGCGGCATCAACGTGGTACTCAACTACACGCACGCCTATACGACGTACGCGTTGAAGGCGGCGCTGACCCCGGAAATCCCGAACAACGACGGCTCGTTTCGCCCGATCGCGGTCTCGGCTCCGGAAGGATCGATCCTCAACTGTCGCCGGCCGGCCGCGGTCGCAGCGCGGCACATCATCGGCCACTTCATTCCCGGCCTGATCTTTCGCGCCCTCGCGCCGGTCGTCCCCGATGCGGTCCTCGCCGAGAGTTACGACGCTCTCTGGAACACGCAGTGGCACGGGCGCGATAGTTCCGGGCGGCATTTCGTGCTCGTGGTTTTCAATGCGGGGGGAATGGGTGCGCGACGCGGAGCAGACGGGTTCAGCGCGACATCCTTTCCCTCCGGAGTGCACGGCTTCCCCGTTGAGGCGATCGAGACGCACGTCCCGCTGATCTACGAGGCGCGGAGACTGCGCGTCGATTCCGGGGGTCCCGGCCAGTGGCGCGGGGGGCTCGGGCACGAGATCGTCGTGCGGTCACCACCGGGTGTGCGCGCGCTGTTGTCACCCTTCTTCGATCGTACCGCTCACCCCGCCCGCGGTCTGTTTGGTGGCGGCAACGGTGCTCCGGGCCGCTTCACGATCGATGGCGCGGTGCAGCACCCCAAGGCGACGGTCGAGCTACCGCCTGGCGCACGGGCGGTCATCGCGCTGCCGGGTGGCGGCGGCTACGGAGATCCCCGCGATCGAGATCGGCGGTCGGTCGCACGGGACCTCGCGGATGGCCTGATCACCGTCGCGCACGCGCGGGATCACTATGGGTGGCTCGCAGGCGAACCTGACGCTTCGTCTTGACTCAGGCGACAAGCGCGATCGACGCGGCGATGCCGGCCCAACCCAGCACTCGTCGGGCGCCATCCAGCCACGCGGTGGGCGGGGCTGTCATGGGTGCCTGAGTCTCGCCGCGGGTCACACCGAGGACCGCCTGAACGAGGTCGGCAAGGGGAGCGCTGGCGGGCAACCGCCACTCCCGCGCGTTGATCCGTCCGAACGGCGGTTCATCGCACATCCGGACTAGCGGGAAGGGATCGCGCGCGCAACGCGTCGCAAGCGTATCGATCAGCGCGAGCGCCGCGGCCCCGGGCGCATCGCGGCCGATGATGATCAGGGCGACGTCCTCAGCCGGCACAGCCCCTATCTCGCGCATCCGGACCACCCGACTCACGAACCCGGTGGCCCCGGCAACGCCCCGCAGAACGTGGGCGCCGATGTCATCTTCGGTCAAGATGATCGCCCCCCGACGCCGCTCCATCCCACAAAACGTGCCAAAAGAAAGGTAAGGATGCCGTAAGGGACGTACCCGCGGGCCTTCGAACGCGCTCCCGCAGATGCGGACTCTCGGTGTGGTCAGGTCATCGCGGAGTAGTCGGTGGGCGTCATGAGGCTGTTGATGACGTTCGCGACGATCGGCCCGCCATTCTCGGGAGCCTCGGACGCGGTGCGTGCAGCGACCCACTCTGGATCGGTCGCGAACGCGCCCCACTTGCGGTTGCGTTCGTCCTCATCCTGCCAGCGCACGATGTAGGTCAGGCGATTCGACTCGCCGTACCGATCGGTCCAGTACCCGACGACGTCGATGCCATGCTCCCTGAACTTCCGGGTGGTGACAGTCCGGAATCGGTTGTGGAGTGCGGCGATCCGGCCGGGAGCGCATATGTAGACCCGCAGTTCGTAGATCATGGGACCTCCCGTAGCGCAGTATACGGACAGGAGAGAGAGGCGAGATGCGCGTCGCGATCGGTGGATTTTCCCACGAGACCAACACCTTCAATCCCACCCCGACGACTCTGGAGCGCGTACGGCGCGATGGTGTCTATGTAGTCGGCGATGAGGTCTTGACGTACTACCGGGGAACGGGCAGCACGATGGGGGGCATCATCGATGGCTGCGATCGCGAGGGGCTGGACATGGTCCCGATCTTCTTCGCGACACACGGCCCTTCCACCGGAGCGATCGAGTCGGACGTGATTCACGACGCGGCGAATCGACTCGCGCGCGGCATTGCCGATGCCGCCCCGGCCGGCATTCTCCTTCACCTGCACGGCGCGGCTGCGGGCAAGGAGATCGACGACCCGGAACTCCACATCCTCCGTGCGATCCGCCAGGCCGTGGGGTCGAGGATCCCGCTCGTGGTCGTTTTCGACCTCCACGCGAACATCGGGCTCGGCTGGGCGGAGTACGCCGACGCGATCATCGGCTACAAGACGGCTCCCCACATCGACACGTATGAGCTCGGGCAGCAGGGCGCGACGTTGATCGCGCGGGCACTGCGGAGCGGGGTAAGGCCAGTGTGCCGGCTCGCCAAGCCCCCTATCCTGGTGAAGAGCGGCCTGATGAGCATGAGCGCGGGCAGCCAGGCCCTCATGAAGCCTCCGATGTACTGGCTCGTCCAGCGTGCCGCGGAACTGGCGCGCGAACCCGGGGTACTGGACGTGACAGTCGCGGCGGGATTCGGCGATGCCGATGTGCCGGAATCGGGCATGACTATGCTCGCGACCACGGATGGCGATCGGGCGCTGGGCGACCGGATCGTAGCCGAACTCGCACAGTTGGCCTGGTCGCTGCGATCCGGATTCCGGACCGATCTGGTGCTCACTCCGGTGGAGACGGCGGTCCGCCGCGCGATCGAGACCGCGGAGTGGCCGGTGATCCTGGCGGATCAGGGGAACAACAGCGCGGGTGGCTCGCCGGGCGACGGAACCGCCATCCTCGCCGCTTTGAAGCGCGCCGGCTGGCCAGACGCAGCGCTGTTTATTTGCGATGGCGATGCGGTGCGAGAGGCGGCCCGCCTCGGGATTGGCGGAACCTTCGCCGGCGAAATCGGCGGCAAACTCGAACCGCTCAACGGGGATCCTGTATCGATCGAGGGGACGGTCCGCCTGTTGTTCGACGGTTCCTTCATCGACCCACACTTCAGTCTGCCGACGCGACTGGGACTGGCCGCCGTTATCCGGTGCGGAGCGACCGACGTGATCCTGACGGAGCGACCATCGAGCCAGATCCACCCCCAGTACTTCCGCGTAGTAGGGATCGAGCCAAAGACGCGCCGCATCATCGTCGTCCAATCAGCGCACCTGTTCCGCGATCAGTTCCAGTTCCGAGAGCCCATCGGTCGCACCATCATCGAGGTCGACAGTCCCGGGATCACGAATCCCGACGCGCGCGCATTCATGTACCACCGACTGCGCCGTCCGATCTTTCCCCTGGACGATCTCAGCGACGACGAGGCGCGACGTTCTACCTTGGGACTGGCGACCGCCTGAGATGAGAACGAGCGGCGGCACCTTCGTGCCGCCGCTCGTCGCCAGGGACGATGTCTCCTAGATCTGATAGGCGAGTTCGCCGTGCTGGGTTTCGTCCAACCCGCGGCGCTCCTCGTCCTCGCCGACCCGCAGACCGATCGTCGCGTCGATGATCTTGAGAATTACCCAGGTCATCACGATGGAAAACACGCTGACCACGACGATCGCGATGATCTGATTCATCAGCAGAGCGGGATTGCCGTAGAACAGGCCATCGTTTCCTAGTTCATTGACGCTCTTGGTGGCAAAGAGACCGGTCGCGAATGCGCCCCAAACGCCGCCCACGCCGTGGCAGGCCCACACGTCGAGCGCGTCGTCCACGCCGAACGCGCTCTTCAACTGCACCGCGCCGTAGCACAGAGCACCCGCGCCGAAACCGATCAGAATCGATGCGATCGGCGTCACGAAGCCCGCGGCCGGGGTGATCGCGACCAGGCCGGCGACCGCGCCAATCGCCGCGCCGAGCGGACTGGGAACGCCCTTGTGGAGCCAGCCCACGGTCATCCAGGTCAGCGCCGCCATCGCCGCGGCCGTGTTCGTGTTCACGAACGCGCTCACCGCCAGAGGGCCGGCTACGAGCGCCGAGCCGGCGTTGAAACCGAACCAGCCGAACCAGAGAAGTGCCGCGCCGAGGATCGTCATCGTCGCATCGTGCGGCTCGATCCCATCGTCCGAGCCAAGGCGCTTACCGATGACCATCGCCGCCACGAGAGCGGACATGCCCGCCGTGATGTGAACGACCGTCCCACCTGCGAAGTCCAGTGCGCCGAGCGCCTTGAGCCAGCCCGGCTGCCCGGTGCCGCCCCACACCCAGTGCGCGACCGGCGCATATACCAACGTTGCCCAGAGAACTGAGAAGATGGCAAACGCCTTGAACCGCTTGCGCTCGGCGAACGCACCTGTGATCAACGCCGGGGTGATGATGGCGAACATCATCTGGAATGCCATGAACAGTTGGTGGGGAATGGTTCCCGCGTAATCGGCATTTGGTTGGAGTGTCACCCCGTTGAGTCCGACCCAGTCGAGTGAGCCGATAATCCCGCCCATCGATGGCCCGAACGCGAGGGAGTAGCCAAACAGAACCCATTGCACGCTGATGAGACACAGGATGAAGAAACTGTGCATGATGGTCGCTAGAACGTTCTTGCGACGCACGAGCCCGGCGTAAAAGAAACCGAGCCCTGGCGTCATGAGCATGACCAGGGCCGCGGCCACCAGAACCCAAGCCGTATCGCCGGTGTTGATCTCAGCCACGATGTGCGCCTTCCTCCTCCGAATGTGCTGGCACTAGGCTACCCGCCCAACTTCTACGGTGTCAGTGTCTGCCATGCCAGACCGTTCCCCGACAGCTATGTGCTGTGCGCACAACACGCACCCCGGACTGACGATTCGGCAACCGCGCCCGACGTGGGAGGTACCGGAAACCCTCCGCGGGAACGTCACCGCGAGGCCCGCTCGTGAAGGACTCGCGGAATGGGCGGAAAAACAACAAGAGGGCCGCGCGCTCCCCGCGCACGGCCCTCCTCGCCGAACTAGCTCAGTCGCGTACTCAGGCAGGCGCGGCGCGCGCCACGGGCTTGGCTGCGACGGCCTTCGCCTGCACGCGAGGTGTCTCGGGAGCAAAGGTCCACGCGACGAGGATGCCGCCGAAGGCGAGAAGCGCAACTTCCAACATTCTGAATTCTCCCTGCGATTTGATCGAGAGAAAGGGTACGCCGGGCCGTCGTCCCCGGGGAACCGGAGGGACGCCCAACCCGGGCACGCACTCGGCTGTGCGAAGTGCACGAATGGCGCCGCCGGCCGGCGAATACGGCGACCGGAACGCGCTCCGCATCGACCGCCGAGCGAGGTGACCGGATTCTTGCCCCGCGGCGCGAGCACTCGTCAGCCCATCGCTTTGCGATAATGACTCCACGAGCCAGATGGCAACAGGTCTTCCAGGAGTGAGGGGTATATGCCAGAGCAACCGAAGGCGATTCTCATCGTCGATTCCGATGGCGATACGATCGAGATTCTCGATCGAGCGATACGCGATCGCGGATACCGGCCCCTGGCGATCCGTCGCGGGGCCCAGATGATCAGTACGTTGCGCAGCCAGAAGCCCGCGGCGGTGATAATGGATATCTCTCTGGCGGATCGCGACGGCGGTCCGCTGATCCGCCAGATCAAGGACGACTGGGAGGTCAAGAAGATCCCGATCGTCATCCACTCCGGATATCCGAACCGCCTGAATCGCGCGAATTTCGAGCGTGTGGAGGGCGTGTTCGAGAAGCCAGCCGATCCGGACCTACTCCTGGATCTGGTTCAGCGGGCAATCAGGAAAGCTGCGGAGAGTTAGAGCCGAAGCCGACCGGGCCGGGATAGACGCCGAGCCCTCAGCAGATCGTCGACTTCGGTGAGGAACTGCTCCTTGAACCGTGAGGTGCGGAAGCGTTCGGCGTGGGCGCGCACCGAATCCGGATCGATGGTATCGGCCCGCAGCGCCACAATCGCCTGGCCGAGCGAATCCGCCGTCGGTTCAGGGAAGAGGCGCCCGGTCACGCCCTCGACAACGGTATCGCACGCGCCACCGGCGCCGAACGCGATCACAGGGCGACCGAGGGCGTTCGCCTCGAGAGGCGTGATCCCGAAGTCCTCCTCACCGGGAAACAGCAGTGCCTCGCAGCCGGCGAGCAGTCGTGCCGCCTGTCCATCGGTTACCTGGCCCACGAACTCGATCGTCGACCCCGCCAGTCCGCGCAAGCGCGCCTCATCACGCCCCGAACCGGCCACGATCAGACGCAGACGATGCCGATTGCACGCTTCGATCGCCAGATCGATCCGCTTGTACGGCACCAGTCGTGACAGCACCAGGTAGTACGGCTCCGCCGATGCCAATCCGTGCGGCGCGTCAGAAGTGCCGAGCGCTCCGCGCAGGCGATCGACATCCACCGGAGGGAAGATGACTTTTGAACAGCGGTCGTAACGCCGGCGGATCCGATCGGCGATCGTCCGAGAGATAGCCAGATATCGATCGACGCGGCTGGAGGCAACTGCATCCCACTCCGCCATCTGATCGACGACTGGCCGCAGCATCGCGCGGAAAGCGCCGCCGCGTCCCTCCCGCGCAAGATAGCTATCGAGATCCCAAACCCAGCGCATGGGCGTGAGGCAATAGCAGAGGTGGGCCGCATCTGGGCGCACGATCGCTGCACCGGCGAAAGCCGAACTGTTTGACACGATCAGATCGAAATAGGAGAGGTCCAGAGCTTCGAACGCTGGTGGGTAGAGGAGAAGCGCCGCCTGGTGACGCGCACGCGCGCCGGGCAGTCGATCGAGCGGAGTGACTCGGACATCGAGACCGCGAATTGCATTTGACATTCGATCCGGCACGTACAACGACGTGAAGACCGGTGCGCCAGGGAAAATCTCGGCGAGCACTTCGAGAACGCGCTCCGCGCCGCCATACTGATTCAGGTAGTCGTGCACGAGTGCAATGCGCAATCCGCCCAGTCCGTCCATGGCGCACCTCCCCCCGCGCTATGTTCGACAGCGTCATCCAGCACGCAACAAGAAGGGGCGGCTCCCGAAGGAACCGCCCCTCTTCGCGCAGAGCGAGAGACCTGGTTAGTTGCCGCGCTCTAGCTGGCGATACCCAGGCTCGTCATCAGGTGATCGCCCGTCGCGGCGGGATTGAGCTGTGTGACGTTCGCTACGACGACGAGCGCCGCCCCGTTGCTCGACGTGATCGTCGCGCTTCCGGAGTAGCCTGAGGGTACCTGGCTCACGTTCGGAACATATACCACGGTGACCCCACCCACGGCGAGGCCGGTGATCGTCTGCGGCGTGCCGACCCCCGCGTAGGTGATCGTCACGTTGGTCTCGACTACCCCGATGTTCTGAATTACGAACGCGCTGACGAATCCCTCCGTCGCGTAGCTCTTGTACACAGACGGCACCTGCACGGTCGCGGCTCCCGTGCTGGCGGCCCGATGCCCGTCTAGATCGCGTCCGGACAGCACGTTCATCGACGCCGACAAACGGATGCCGTTTCTCGACACGATCTTCGCGCCGACGGTCGTCTCCGACGCCACCCCGGCTGAGTTCGGGGTGTACAGCACCGCCGTGCCGAAGGCGGGAACGGTCCCACTCTCGGTACTGCCGCCCGAATACGTGATCGTGTACTGCGCCGGTGTACCCTGCGTGTTCTGCAGCGTGAGCCCGGAGTTGTACCCGTAGTAGTTGTTGTAAAGGGCCGGAACATAGAGCGTCGTGGCCCCAGTGCGAAGTGCCCCGCCGCCGGAGACACCCCCGTTGTTGGCGTCGATCACGTTGTAGATCACACCGATATCGCGGTCGGCGTTCACGCTGATCGCACCGATGAACCCGTCGGCGATCGCGTTCCGCGATCCGAGCGACAGGTTGTACGTGCCGCCGACCGCGATCTCCTGCTGGATCGTGTCCGTCGCTAAGCCACCCGCCCGTGAGTACATGTCGATGGTGACACGCGCCGGGAGGGAACCGCTGCCATTGATGATGGAGAGCGCCGAGGTGAACCCGTAGTACGACTTCATCGCCGTCGGGATGAATACGCTCTGGGTCATATCCGAGGCGGCAAACCCGTCCATTTGCACCGAGGCGACGGATCCCGTCGCGGCTGCAGTGCTCGCGGACGTCCGCACCAGTTGATCGGAGTCGACGCGCGCGGTGTAGTTGCCGGCTGCCAGGCCGGTGACGTTCGGCAGATAGACGATCTTGGAACCGTTTGCTGAAACGGTCGTCTGATAGGCGCTCGAGAGCGCCGCGGCTCCGCTGGTGCTGTAGAAATTGAGACCGACGTTTGCCGTCGCGCTGTTCGGGTTCTGAATCCGGATTGCCGAGTTCGCGCCTGAGCCATACGACGCCGCCGGCACGAGACTGCCGTTGTTCGCCAGGCCCGTCACGAACGAGCGGTAGGTGACAATCGTGTTCGCCGGCTTGATTGCCATCACGAACGATGAAGTCCTGTAGGTCTCAACCCTCATCACTCTGACGGCCAGATCGACTACGGTCGACAGCGCCTCAACGGTGCCGTCATTCCCGATCCGGAACCCTCCGATACGGGACGGATCGTTTCCCGCGGCTAGCAAATCCTCATCGGTAATGGGGAATACGAGCACGATCGGCCGGGCGTGCGTCGTGACCAGATCGGTACCCGCGAAGACATCGATGCTGATCAGTTTCTGCGCGGTCACGCCCGTCGCAATCGCCTGGATCTGCGTCTGGACCGTGGAGCGGACCGCCGGGGGCACCGGCTGAACGACAAGAGCCTGTGCCACCTCGCCGGCAGCAGGTGCCGGGAAGACAATCGCCGGCACTACCCTTTCCAACCCGACCGGCGGCGGGATCACCGCGACTGCGTCCGTCTGGTTAGCGGCGGCAGTTGGGATCGCCAGAACGCGCGGCGCCGCAGTAAACGTCACGGGCGTCCCGTTCACCACCACGGTCGCGGCGAACGTGGGAACCAGCGTCGGAGCGGAGGTCGGGATCGACGCCGCCGTCGCAACCGCGACCGTCGGCTGAGAAGCCGCAATGAGCGTGGCCGTGGCCGCCGTGGTCGGAACCGGAGTGAATGTCGGCCCGGCGGTTACCGTGGGTTGAAGAGGGACCAGGGAAGTCGCCGTGGCGAGCGGCGTTGCCGTCGCGGGTGCGGTCGTCGCCGTCGGCAGAACGATCGCAGTCGGCGTGACAGTTGGCGTCGGTGTGACAGTCGGCGTGACAGTCGGCGTGGGTGTCGCAACGGCAGTGCTGACAGCCGTGCTGACAGCCGTCTCCGTGGCGACAGCCGTGCTGACAGCCGTGCTGACAGCCGTGCTGACAGCCGTGCTGACAGCCGTCTCCGTGGCGACAGCCGTGCTGACAGCCGTGCTGACAGCCGTGCTGACAGCCGTCTCCGTGGCGACAGCCGTGCTGACAGCCGTGCTGACAGCCGTGCTGACAGCCGTCTCCGTGGCGACAGCCGTCTGTGCGAAGGCGGACGTGACCGAAACAGCCATCGCGCCAAGAGTCACGAGCAGGGCGAAGCTCAGTCTGGCGAACCGGGGCCGGGCGTCGGTCCTCGGCACGGTGTGGCTCCTGGACATCTATTACCTCCGCGTGAGTGGCAGTGTAACCGAATGCGTACGCCATTGCCGTACCCGCGTCGGCGCGAGCGCCCTGTACGTTAGCGTGGCTGGGTCGCCATGTCCATATGAATCAGCCCACCGCGCGCCCGGATCAGGGCGCCACTGGCGGCTCAGCTCCCCAGGCCGATGTTAAACTCAGTCGGCGGGGCGTCATCGCCCGATACGCCCGCGGAACAGTTGACCGATGCGGGTCAGCGGCGCATCGATCGCGTCGCTTTCCAGAACCTGGACTCCCGCGTAAACATTGGTATAGGGATCGGGAAAACCGTACGCAGTATAGAGAAACCACCGATCCAATCTCAGAGAGGCTGCGTTGGACAGAAAGTAATCGAGCATTGTCGTCAACCACAGCTCTGCCTGAGCCTGCGCGAACGGGAACACGATCGCCGGCTGGCCGGGGTAGCGTGGATGCACCTGTCCGTCGCCACCGGAACAATTGCGCGTGATCGCACCGGTGAGGGGAATGCGGAAGCACCAATCCTGAAATCCCCAGATGATCCCCATCTCGGTGATCCATATGGGCTTCGCACTCTCGCCGGCGATGCTGGACACGTACTGGCGAAAGTCGGCGATGTTGCCGAGTGGCTCAACGGTGTCAGTCATCGGCGGCCGGTCCCAGTCGATCACGTAGACATGTAAGCCCCACACATCGACTGGCGCTGGCGTGCCGAAACGCTGGATGTACTCGGATCGGAATGCGTCAAGGAAACTTCGACCCGATGGGATGCCTATGCAGTTCGTACACGTGGTGGTGTGGTTGAGCATGTTGCCCACCACGAAGCTGGCTGTGGGGTCGACCGCCAGGATGACGTCGCGATAACGCTTGTAGGTCGTAGCGTACTCGGCCGCGTTCGCCCGCAGGTCCTTCGTTGTATCGTAATCCTGGCCACCCACATTCGGCTCGTTGCCGACGAGCCAGTAACTTCCAGGACGAGCCGCGGCGACCGACTGGATTGTGCCGTGATGGGCGCTGGAAACCGCGTGGGAGCCGGTCCGCAGTAGGAACACTTGCCCTTCCGGCCCATCGGTGGACGGAACGCCCACGTACCTGTACCAGGAGCGCGCTCCGGTCAGTGCCAGCGCGTTCTCCACCGATGCGCTTGTCGTGCGCCCGGTGGCGGCGATCCCGAACCTCCGATCCCCCACAAGCGGCACCTGACGAGGCGAGGTCGGCAGGCGGATCCGGTGCTGTGACGCCGCGAACGGTATCTCGGCGAACGGAGTACGGGTCGAATCATCGTCCCGGACTACTGCGACCGCGCCAGCGCCAGCGGTCGGAAGCACCTCCGGCAGCACGCCCCGAGCGGGCCATCGCGGATAGGGCAGAATCGGCCGTTCCGCCGAGCGCGCCACATCCACGCCACCGCCAGAGTACAGGACTCCCACGAGTAGAAGGAGCGGTATCAGGCGCAGCCATCGCGCCGACGCTCGGACCGTCCCCCACCGCACCTCGACCATCGTAGAGCACGTCCCGCATACCAGTCCCTGGAAACACGGGCGTGAATGACGGGCGTGTGGCCCACGCGGGTGGGCCCGGCAGGGATCGAACCTGCGACCTGGCGGTTATGAGCCGCTTGCTCTGACCGCTGAGCTACGGGCCCGGGACAGCCGTGGTCGGGGAGACAGGATTTGAACCTGCGACCCCCACGTCCCAAACGTGGTGCGCTACCAGACTGCGCCACTCCCCGTGGTGGGTGAACTCATTATAGGTACGCACCCAGGAAGATTCGTCACCTCCCTACGACGCTCGCGCGCTGCTCCGAGCCATCGCGGTGATGACCGATCCAAGGCGCAGGCGATCGATGAGGGTCAGATACGGGGTGGCCAGGGCGCGCGCGGCCTGGAGGTGCAGCGCCCCATCCCCGGTCATGCCCGAGGTGGACAGGCCGCGGGATCGCGCGAGGTTCCGGAGACTCATCGAGAGTCCCATCC
The DNA here is from genome assembly GCA_016875715.1 of Chloroflexota bacterium. Lineage (GTDB taxonomy): Bacteria > Chloroflexota > UBA6077 > FW602-bin22 > FW602-bin22 > VGOZ01. The sequence goes on from VGOZ01000024.1 coordinate 31,312, forward strand.
ACGAGCCGGATCGACACTGGACGTCCACCTCGGTGAATCCATGGCGCACCAGGATCTGGGCAAGGATGCGCGGCCCGAACAGGTGGAGATGGCGCGGAGGATCCCAACCCGTCCAGTGACGACCGAACAACCTGCGATCGACGCTGTCCACGTTGGGCGTCTCGATCACGACGAGCCCGTCCGGCCGCAAGACATGCCACGCATCGTCCAGAAGTGTGGCCGGGTCGGTCACATGCTCGAGAACGTGCCAGAGCGTCACCACGTCAAACTCCGCGGAACGGCCCATGTCGCGCAGGGTGCCAGCGTGAATCGGCAAGCCGTACTCCTCGCGCGCACGAGCCGCTGCGCGCGCCGATGGCTCGACCCCCAGGACCGACCAACCCCGCCGACTCATGGCCGCGAGGAAGTGACCTCGTCCGCAGCCTACGTCGAGTATTCGCCCCGCGCGCACTCGGGATTCGACCAGCGCGCACCGCCGCGACAGGCCCAATCTCCGATTCCAGCGAAGGAGCCGGTTCGGTTCACGGCCGATCTCGATCTCGTGCGCGGCGTAGTCCGCCGGATACGCAGCAAGAGCAATCTCGGGGTCGGCTGCACTCTGCACGTGCGAGCAGACCAGGCACTGCGCGAAGGCGAACGAGCCCGGGGTACCGTGCTGGTCGTCGATGGTTCGGGCGATCGTGCGCCACCGCGTGGCGCCGCACACACCGCACGGCGCAGAGGGAGTATCGGCCGTCACGACCCGGATGATGGAGCCGTCCGCATGGGATGCGACTGCACCCTGCGCCGGGCGGGGCGGTGCTCCCACATTGCGCCAAGCCATACCGAGCCATAGATCTCGCGTATCGCGCCGTTTTCGACCCGCAACTCGTACGCTCGATCGTGGTGATCGTAGGCGACGGTCGCGTGTCGATCGTAGATCGCCACCGTAAGGCGATACAGCCCTGCGAGAAGAGGAAGTCGGGGAAGCACCACATCGACGGAGCCCACCCCATCGATCTCTGCGATCGGTGCATTGCAGAGATCCGAGTTCGGTCCGGCGAGATGGGTCCCGTCGGAAGCATGGAGGGCGAGACCGAATTGCGGTGACTCGACACGCCGCGACGCGAGATAGCCGATCCTGATTCGCAGCGACTCGCCGGTCACGGCATGTTCGATCGTCTCGCCTTCGTCGTCAATGGGACGAACCGAGGTAATCACGGCCTCGCCGGTCCCCCACCGACGCGGACCCGCGGAGTCGCCACCCTCACCCTGAGGCAGCGACGATCGGTGGTAGCGATCGATCACCGCGGCCGCGTCGCCCGAGGCGGCTACGCGGCCTCCCCGCATCCAGATCGCCTGCCGGCAGACCGCCTCGATAAGGCTGAGACTGTGGGACACCAGGATGAGCGAATGGCCATCTGCTACGTACTGGTGGACCCAATCGATACAACGCCGCTGAAAGGACTCATCCCCTACCGACAGGACTTCATCGGCGATGAGGATGTCGGGTTGCGCGTGAATCGCGATAGCGAAACCCAGGCGCACGGTCATTCCCGATGAGAAGTGCCTCAGGGGCATATCGACGAAGCGCTCGAGTTCAGCGAAAGCGACGATGCTCTCGAGTTGCCGTGCGATCGACCGGCGATCCATACCGAGGAGAGAGCCGTTGAGGTGGATGTTCTCTCGCCCGCTGAGATCCGGGTGGAACCCCGCCCCCAGTTCCAGGAGCGCGGCGACCCGCCCGCGGGTCCGAACGGTCCCGGTGGTCGGCCGCAGGATCCCCGCGATCAGTTTCAGAAGCGTGCTCTTGCCCGACCCGTTCGCACCGATGATGCCGTAGGGCACACCGCGCGGGATCTCTAGATCGACATCCCGAACGGCCCAGAATGCCTCCCGGGTTCGGGGGTTACGAAACCCCCGCAGGACGAAATCACGCAGGGTGGACTGGCCCTCGTGCCGGAGCGTGAACCGCTTGGAGACGGCCCTGAGGCTGACCGCGACGTCGGTCACACCGCCTCCACGAGATCGCCCGAACGCCAGCGAAACACGGCCAGTCCGATAGCGAACATCAGGAGGGACTGCACCGCCATACGCAGGATGAACTCCGGCGCGGGCGGCGCGTCGTGATAGATGAGGAGCCGATAGGTCGAAATGAACGATGCCATCGGATTCAGGATGTACATCAACCGCGTGTTCTCCGTCGTGAGGCTTTCCACGGCGTAGAAGACGGGCGTCAGGAAGAAGCACGCCAGCAGCGCGACATCCACGATCGACTCGATATCGCGGAAGTAGACGTTCGCGCAGGCAAGGAGTAGCGCGACGCCGGAGAGAAAGACCGCCTGGATAGCAACAACGAGCGGAAACAGAAGGAGCAATCCCGACGGCCGGACACCGCTCCCCACGGCGATGAGCAGAACAGGAATGAAGGCAAGGACCATATGGACTCCGCTCGAGAGCACGAGCGACACGGGCAAGGTCTCTCGTGTGAAAGCGACCTTGCGAATGAGGTGCGATGCACCCGTCACGGAGTGGACGCCACCCGATACGGTCGCCGCAAACCAGTTCCACGTGACGAGACCGATCAGCACGAAGACGTGGTAGTTCGGCACGTTCTGAGGCAGAAGCGTCGTAAACACGATCGTAAAAACAACGGTGAGCAGAAGAGGGTTCCCGAACGACCAGAGGAACCCGAGCGTGGAGTTCCGATAACGAGCCTTCAGATCGCGGGCGACAAACGATCGGAGAAGTTCGCGCGATCGCCACAGATCTGAGACCGGGGCGATGAGCGGGGCGCGCGCGCGCAACTGCGTGTCCAACGCATCTAGGAGGAGGGACATGCCATAACTGTGGCGAGTATACTGGCGTCAGTGCGGCTCTCGGTGGTTGTCCCGGCGTATAACGAGTCTGAGACGATCGAGGAGATCCTCGGCCGGGTGCGCGCGGCACCCGGCGTAAGTGAGATCGTCGTTGTCAACGACTGTTCCACCGACGGGACTGGCGATATCCTTCGGCGGCTCGAATGGCCGGAACTGACGGTCATCCACCACGAGGCCAACCAGGGGAAGGGCGCCGCGATCGTCACTGCCCTGGCGGCGGTGACGGGCGACGCGATCATCATCCAGGATGCCGACCTCGAGTACGACCCTCGTGACTACGAGCGGCTGATCGCGCCTTTGCAGGGCGGCGCGGGCGACGTCATCTATGGATCGCGCTTTCTTGGGCGTCCCCGCAAGATGACCTTCACCCAGTGGCTCGGCAATCGCGGGCTGACCTTCGTCACGAACGCGCTATTCGGTGCGAACCTCACCGATATGGAGACGTGCTACAAGCTCATCCCGACCCACATCGCGCGGTCGCTCAGCCTCGAGGCGCGACGGTACGATGTCGAACCGGAGATCACGGCCAAGTTGCTTCAGCGAGGCTTGCGTATCGTCGAGGTGCCGATCTCCTACGAGGGGCGAGACGCCGAGGCAGGCAAGAAGATCCGCTGGACAGACGGGTTTCCCGCGCTCTTGATGCTCTTCCGCGTCTGGCTGACCCGGTTCGGGCTGACGATCTCGCCCTCTGCGGTGTAGAGCGCGGGAACCACCTTCTACCTGAGCCGTCGGCACCCCCCGTCCCTCGGAGGGATGCAGCGCCTGAGTCGAGATCTCGTCACGGCGCTTGGCGGTACGCGCTCGCTGCGCGCGATGACCTGGGGGGGCGGCCAGGCATGGCTTCCCGGCTTCCTGTCGCTCGCCGCCGGGCTGATCGCGGCTCGGCCGGAGTTCGACCGGATCGACGTCATTGTTGCGGGCGATGTCGCTCTGGCACCCGTGGGCTGGGCGCTCGCTCGTCTCTCGCGGCGGCCGTTGATTGTGGTCGCACACGGACTGGATGTGACGGCCGGGCTTCCGCTTTATCCGCGCTATGCGGCGTGGGGGTTACGCCGGGCCACGGGCATCGTCGCGATCAGCGCCGCAACAGCCGAACTCGTGGCTCGCTCCGGGGTTACCCGCGACCGAATCGCGGTCATCCCCCCGGGGATCACACCACCCGAGCGTTTCGACCGTGTCCTCGCGCGCGCCTGGCTGGCCCGACGTGCGGGGGGACCGCTGAACGACCGACCTGTACTGGCAATGGTGGGACGACTCGTCCCGCGCAAGGGGACGGCGTGGTTCCTGAGGACCTGCCTTCCTCAACTGCTCGAGCGATTCCCCGAATGTCTGGTCGCGGTCGCGGGGGACGGCCCCGAGAGCTCAGAGATCACGACTGTCGCTCGGGACTTGCCCCGCGCGATCCTCCTGCTCGGACGATGCGCCACGCGCGAGCGCGACATGCTGTTCTCGGCAGCCGATCTCTTCATCGCGCCGATGCGATCGATCCCCACTGATCCGGAAGGTTTCGGGTTGGTGGCCATGGAGGCCGCCGCAGCGGCGCTTCCGTCGGTGGGGGTCGCCGTGGGCGGACTGGCCGAGGCAATCGTGCCCGGCATCACCGGCGACCTGGCTAAAGCCGAAGGGCCGGATGCTCTGGTGACCGCTATCGCGTCACTCCTTGACGATCGCGAGCGTCGTCGCGCGCTCTGCGAAACCGCGGCCGCGTATGCCGCCCAACATCATGCGTGGGCGGCCATCGCCAGACGCTGGAGCCGATACATCGATGAGGTCGCGGTGACCCGGGTCGCCGGTAGGGATGCACCGGACGGTGAATAGCCCGGGGATGGTGAGATTGCGTCGGGCCGAGTTCGTCTTGCGATGGATGCGCGACATCGGCGCGCGGCCCTACGCGCGTCGAGCGGCCACGGCCGCTTCGGCACTTGGAATGCTCGGACTGCTCCTCTACATGGTCGGGACCTCGCTCGATGTGCTCGCCGGCGCTCAGTGGCACGTGATCCCCGGTCGCCTGGTGATCGCGCTGGGAGTGCTCAGCGTTCCACCCCTGATGGCCGCGTTCGTCTGGGGAGACATTGTGCTCGCACTGGGGGGAACTGGTTCGCGCGGACGGCACGCGCGGGCGCACGCGCAGTCGCTGCTGGCCCGCCGCCTTCCGGGCGGACTCTGGCATCTTGCCGGTCGTGCCGCATTCTACGGTGCCGATGCGGGTGGCGTTCGCATCGCGATGACCGCGTCTGCCCTGGAAGCCGGGGGCATTCTGATCGTCGGAGTCATCATTCTCCTGGCGGTGCTTCCGGGCAGCGAGATCTGGGGACCGTTGATCGGCGTCGTCGCGGCGTCGATCTCCCTTGCGGTCGCACCCCGTGCCGCCCGCATCGTTCGCGCGAGAGTTCCGCTGCCTCGCCCGCGCGTGGCGCTGTGGCTGCTATGCGGGGCGCTCTCCTGGAGTGCCGGCTGCTCAGGCGTGTACCTGCTCTACGGGGCGCTCTATCCGCTGCCGGAGGATTCCTTTCTTCCGCTCAGCGTGGCGGTGCTCGCCAGCGTCTTGATCGGAGGGCTAGCCTGGGTCCTTCCCGGAGGCCTGGGACTCCGGGAACTAGGATTGACCGCATTGATGGCGAGTTTCATCCCGCCGCCGATCGGTATCGCTCTCGCCATCGCATTCCGGATCATCACCACGACTCTCGATCTGCTGTGGGCATTCGTGATCCTGCGCCTGACGGCGGCGCGCGTGACGGCCGGTGGTGGGTCCGGGCAGTGAGCGGAGATGGTGCCGAAGCTCTGGTAGGGATCGTGCCCGCGGCGGGGCGCGCGCAGCGCGTCCTCGGACTGCGCTGGCCCAAGTACCTGTACCCAGTGGGCTGGGAAGAAACCCACCTCGGCGGCACGACCGTGCGCCGCCCACGCGTCGTGGGCGCGCGGGTGATGGATGGCATGATCGATGCCGGGGTCCGCGGCATCTACCTGATCGTCAACGAGGCGAACGATCCCATGCGGTACTTCGGCGCGGAGCGGCGTGGGACCCCTATTGCCTACCTCTGCCAATCCGAACCGCGGGGAGGCGCGTACGCGATCGACCTCGCCCGTCCGTGGTTACCCGCGCGGCATACGGTCCTCTTCGGCTTCCCGGATACGATCGTCGAGCCGGCAAGTGCTTTTGCGGACCTTCTGGGCACCCATCGCGCGACGGGCGCCGATCTCTCCCTGGGCGTCTTCCCCACTGACCACCCCGAGACCCTGAGCCCCGTGGCGATCGACGGCGATCGCGCGGTCGCCATCTACGACAAGCCGACGCATACCTCGCTCCGCAACACGTGGGGAATCGCGTGCTGGGGCCCAAGCGTCACGGCGCTGCAAAAGGTCGTGATCGAGGGCGCCCCGGGCGGGAGCGAACTGGTTCCGGCGGACCTTTTCGTCGCGGCGATTCAGTGCGGCCTGAATGTCCGGGCTCATCTCTTCGCTCAGGGCGGCTACTTCGACGTGGGAACACCGCGGTCCCTGAGCGAGGCGCTGGACCGTTTTGGCACGACCATCTTCCGTGCAGATCCGTCGGAAAACACCGAAAGTTGACTCCGGGCACCCTGCACGGCCCGGTTTGGCTATTGCCGCGTCGTGTGGTCGTTGGTAGCATGCCTTCAGAGCAAGGAGTCCGCCCGAAATGCTTGCGAGGAAGATCGTTCGCCTGGGTGCCGCCGCGGGACTCGTCCTGTCGCTCGGCATCGCTGGCTCGCTGACCGGCGCATCGGCTCGCGAGGCCGCCGCTATCCCGGGCACCTTTCGGAGTTCAATCGTCGTCGCGAACCCTGGCACGACCACCGCGAATGTCACGATGTCCTTTGTCAAAGCCGACGGCACGCAGGCGATCACACCGCTCGCATTCACTGTGGCTTCCAACTCCAGCGTCAACCGCTACGTGCCGGGAATCGCGGGCCTCGCCGATGGGCGCTACTCGGTCGTGATCGATTCGGATCAAGCCGTCGTCGCGATCGCCAACCTCACCTCGGATAACCCGACGACCTCCACCGCATACAACGGCATCGCCCAGAGTGAGGTCGGGACGAGCTTCAACATGCCCGCGGCGTACAAGAACTACTACGGATTCTCATCCAGCTACGTGATTCAGAACGCCGGTTCGGCCACTGCGAACGTGACGATCACCTACCGGACGTCGAGTGGCGTCGTGACGACTGAGACGCGGCAGATCGCATCGAACGCCTCGGTAACAGTAGATCAGTCTTTGACCAGCGGACTTCCGGACGGGTTTGGTGGATCGGCGACGATCTCCAGCGATCAATCGGTCGCGGCAATCTTCCTCGTCTCAGCCTCGGGTCAGCTATCGAGCGCACGGGGCGCCAGGACCGGGGCTACGACAGTCAATCTCCCGAGCGTGTACAACCAGTACGCTGGGTACAACTCGGCCGTGACCGTGCAGAACATCGGCTCAGCCTCCACCAACGTCAGGGTTGAGTACTTCAGTTCGACGACCGGTGCATCCCTTGGCACTGAATCCAAGTCGGTCGCTGCGGGCGCCTCGGCGATCTTCCTGCAGTTCGATGGCACCGATCGGACCGCGATCCTGCGGCCAGGGCAGGCCGGATCCGCGGTCGTGACGTCCGTTCCTGAGAACGTGATCGCGTTCACGAACATCCAGTACCCCGCGCAGAATTATCTGGAGAGCTATAACGGCTTCCTGACGTCCTCCGCGACGACCCGCGTCAGTTGCGCTGCGATCATGAACAACTACTACAACTACAACACCGCCCTGACCGTCATGAATGTGGGCAGTGCTGCAACGAACCTGACAATCCACTTCATCAATTCGTCGGGGACGGTCGTTTCGACGCAGAACGTGACGAATCTACAGCCGAACAGCAGCCACGTCCGCTGGAACCCGAATGATGGCATTCCCGTGGGATTCCTCGGCGCGGCTGTCGTGACATCCAGCGGATCACCCATCATCGCCATCGTCAATGAGCTATACGGCACTGGCTCCGAATCCGGGGATCAGTTGTTCGCGTACGCCTGCGCCAACAACTGATCTCGCACGTGTGAGGGCGGGCGCTTCAGGTCGCGCCCGCCGGAGATCGCCCACGTGAAACTCCTGGTTCAGATCCCCTGTTTCAATGAAGCGGACACGCTTCCGGACGTCATTGCCTCCATTCCCCGGATCATCGCGGGGATCGACGAGGTGGAGATCCTGGTGATCGACGATGGTTCCACCGACGGTACAGCGGAAATCGCACGGCGCGCCGGTGCCCATCACATTGTGCGACATCCCCGCAACCGGGGGCTCGCCGCGGCTTTCCGGACGGGGGTTGACGCCTGCCTGAGCCGCGGCGCCGACATCATCGTCAACACCGACGGTGACAACCAGTATCCGCAGTCGGACATCTCCCGCCTGGTGGCACCCATTCTGGCCGGCCACGCTGAGATGGTCATCGCGAACCGCCAGATCGAGCGGATCGCCCACTTCTCTCCGCTGAAGAAGACGCTCCAGGCGGTCGGGAGTTGGGTGGTGCGCCAGGTCTCCCGAACCTCGGTCCCGGATGCGCCCAGCGGCTTCAGGGCGTACAGCCGCGAGGCCGCGCTGCGCCTCAACATCGTCTCGGCGTACTCCTACACGCTGGAGACGCTCATCCAGGCGGGCGTACGCCGGACCGCCATAGCCGTCGTTCCGGTAACGGTGAATCCGACCCGGCCTTCACGTCTGATGGGCAGCACCCTCACATACATCGCACACCAGACCGCGACCATCGTGCGCACGTACACGATGTACGAGCCGCTCCGCATCTTCTCGCTGGTCGGCGCGGCGGTGTTCCTGATGGGCGCATTCCTCTGCGTGCGCTTCCTGTACTTCTACGTGGGGGGCTCGCCCGGACACGTGCAGAGCCTCGTCTTGGGAGCCACACTCGCCGCGCTCGGCCTGCAGATCGCGCTCAATGGACTGCTCGCCGATGTGATCGCGGCCAATAGGCGGCTGATCGAGGACATCCTGTACCGACTGCGCGCGCGGGAGGATCGATGACATCGCAGGTGAGCATTCGGAGGGTTCTTCCTCATCGCTACCCGATCGTGATGATCGACCGAATCGAAGAGGTTTCGGCCGATGGAACGCACGCGGTCGGCATCAAGTGCGTCTCTTCGAACGAACCCTGGCTTCAGGGCCACTTCCCCGATCTGCCGATCGTTCCCGGCGTGCTCATCGTGGAGGCGCTCGCCCAGTGCGCCGGTGCCGGCCTCCTCGGCGGAAAGGACATGGAGGGGAAGCTGGCGATGCTGGCGGGTGTGGACGGCTTCCGCTTTCGACGCCCGGTCGTCCCGGGCGATGTCCTGCGTCTGGAGGTGACGCTTACCCGTCTCCGCGGCCCGATCGGGAAAGTGACCGGGCGAGCGCTGGTCGGAACGGAACTGGTCGCAGAAGGCGAGATCACTTTCGCGATAGCCGACCGCTCCCGCCTCGGCGTTTGATCCTGGCGACAGCGGGCGCGGTGGTGAGCGGTCGTGCGGGCGAGCCCCGCCGGATCCTCGTCGTCAAGCTCTGCTGCCTGGGCGATGCCCTTATGTCGACTCCGGCGATCGCGGCAATCGGGGAGCGTTATCCCAACGCCACGATCGAAGTCGCCACCGGCGCGTGGACGCGGCCGGCTTTCGAGGGCAATCCGCGCGTCCAGCGCATCGTCTGCACCGACCCGATTCTCAGCGGGCGTGCTCCCAACCCGATCGATGCTCTGGCGTTCGTACGGCGCCTGGCTCGCGGCCGATACGACCTGGCCGTCGTCATGGAACGCTCGTTCATCGTCGCCGCGTTGGTCGCTGCCACCGGGATCGGCCGGCGTGTGGGCTTCGACTCCGGTGGACGCGGGCTGCCCCACACCGATCGAGTGCCGGTCCCGCCAATCGCCCACGAGGCCGATCTCTATCTGCGCCTCGCGAACGGTGCCGGAGCGGCGGGGGATCCCCGCCCGATGGAGTTCGCCGTGAGACCCGGCGCGTCCGAGGCGATGGCTCAGGATCTCCGCGCTCGGGGAATCGAGGGTCCGTACGCGGTGCTCCATCCCGGCGGCGGCACGAACCCTGGCATGCGCCTGCTGACGAAGCGCTGGCCCGCCGATCGGTTCGCCGAAATCGCGCGGCGCCTCATTCAGCACGACATCGTGCCCGTCGTTGCGTGGTCAGACCTCGACCGCGATGCGGCCGATGCCGTTCTGGCCAGCTGCCCGGCGGCACGATCTTGCGGGCCGCTGCGGGACATCGCCACGCTGGGGGCGCTCGCCACGCGGGCTCGGCTCTACCTGGGCAACGATACCGGCCCGACCCACGTTGCCACCGCGGTCGGAGCGCCAACGTTCGTCATCTTCGGGCCGAGCGACGAGCGACGATACGGTCCCTGGCGCCCACTGGGATCGGCCGCGGGGCCGGCGGTAGCCATCGCGGAGCCTCTGCTCGCGATGGCGGACTCCGCGCCCGCCTGGCTGAATCGGTCAACGCTCGCCGTGTCCGTGGACCAGGTCTGGGGGGCGGTCGAGGCAGAGTTGGCCAGAACGCCGGAGACGCCGGGTGCGCGCGCTGCTCCGTGAGGTCGCGCTCGACGGGCTCTCGTGGGCCGTCCGATGGGTGCCGGAATCGCTCCCGTTCGTCGTTCAGGAGCGCATCCTCGTGGTCCAGCCGGACCACCTCGGAGATCTGCTCCTCGCCACGCCGGCTCTTTCCGCGCTGCGATCGTCGAGTCCGGAGGCCGAGATCTGGGCGATCGTCGGTCCGTGGGCATCGCCGATCCTGACGAACAACACTGATGTCGATCGCGTGTTGGAGTTCCCATTCCCGTGGTTCGATCGGCGCGCCGATGTCCCGGCACATAAGCGATGGCTCGCCGCGCCGGCGCTGGCCACGCGACTGCGCGCCTTTGGATTCGAGCGGGCTTACCTGCTCCGAGCCGACCATCGATGGGGCGCCGTCGCGGTCGCCCTTGCCGGCATCCCCCGCCGTTACGGCGGACCGGACGCGCGCGTGGACCCATTCCTGACCGACCCGGCACCGCGACCATCTGGTCCGCACCGCACTCGTGAAGCACTGGCGATCGTCGGACACCGATACGAACACGCAGGGTCACCGCCGCTCCGACTCAGCGGGTCGGACGCCGATCGGGCGCACGTCAAACGAATCCTGCGGGCGACCGGACTGGAACGGGGGTGCTTCGTCGCGCTTCACCCAGGGGCGAGCCGCCCCGTAAAGCGTTGGCCGGCCGAGCGCTGGGCCAGGGTACTAGACGACGTCGCGGAGGAATGGCGCGTCGCACTCCTCTGCGGTCCTGGAGAGCAAGGGCTCCTGGATGACATCGTCCGCCTCTGCGCGAACGCGCCGGCGCTGGTCAACCTCGGCACGATCGGGGCGATCGGCGTCCTCGCCGAGTTGATTCGCGCGGCGCGTGCGGCTATCGGTCTGGATAGTCTGGCAATGCATGTCGCCGCGGCGGTCGATACGCCCGGCGTCAGGCTCTTCGGGCCCACCGACGAAGCCCGGTTCGGTCCGTGGGGCGATCCGCGTCGTCATCGCGCTCTTCGGGCAGCCGGAACGCGCCCGGACGATGCCTGGTTCGATGCCGCCGACACAATTCACCCTTCGATGCTGGCCATCAAGGCGGACGCGGTCGTCGCCGAGATGGGGCGCATTTTCGAAGAGACGGGTAACCGATGAGACGCATCGCGGTCGTCAAGCGGGGCGATCTTGGCGACCTTCTCCTCACGCTCCCCGCGCTTCGGGCACTACGAGACGCGCTCCCCGAGGCAACCATCGACCTCCTGGGATCGCGGGCGGCCCGCGAGGTGCTCCGCGATCTCAATTTGGTCGATCGGGTGCTGCCGCTGCCCT
>VGOZ01000025.1 GCA_016875715.1 Chloroflexota bacterium
GGCACCCGCGCCAACCAATACGGTTGCGGCCGCGGCGGCCGCCGCTCCAGCCGCTCCGAAGCCGGCGGCCGCGACACCCACGCTGCCGGACACGAAGCCTGGAACCTTCAACGTCTGGTACTCCGCGAACTGGAACGTCGTCACGGACAAGGCGATCGGTGACGTGTTCGTGGAATGGGGTAAGACGCAAGGCATCAATGTCGAATGGCAGTCCGTCCCCGGTGCTCCGGCGTTCCTGCAGAAGATCGCCGCGACGGTGGCCGCGGGCCAGCCGCCCGAGATCTGCAACGCCGACCGCACGTTCTGGTACGAGCGTGGCGAGATGCCGGCGGTGGATGGGCTGGTCGAGAAGTTCCGAACCCAGGCCGGCGGAATGTTTGATCTCGCTATTCAGTCCCAGAAGGCGCGGGACGGCAAGTTGAATGGCGTTCCGTACGCGGTGGATTGCTGGCCGGTCCACTGGCGCGAGGACCTCATCAAGCCGGTCACCGGCGGACGGTACTTCAATAGCTGGGAAGAAGTCGTCGAGATCGGCAGCAAGATTCAACAGCCGCCGCGCAACTTCCTGATCGCCTTCGCGCTCGGTCACGAGGGCGATCACGTCAATAACATCGTCAACGTTCTGTGGGACTACGGTGGGCGCCTCAGCAACGAGGCGGGCGTGCCCGACATTCAGAACAAGGACAATGTCCCCGGCCTCGAACTCATCAAGAAACTGTGGGACGCGAAACTGATCCCGCCGGAGACCTTCGCGCAGACGGTCACGTCCTGGAACAACGAGACGTACCAGAAGTCCCGCGGCCTTATGGCGATCAACCCGGCGACGATCATGGGCTGGCTCCTCGTCAACGATAAAGAACTCGGCGAGAAGACAGGCCTCCAGCCGACGCCGAAGGGATCGAAGGGCGCGTTCTCTGAGGGGAGCGGCATCGGCTTCAACTACTTCTCGAAGTCGAAGATGGTGGACAAGGCCCCCGCGGCGCTCGAGTACTTCCTCAATCCGGCCCAACTGGAGAAGATCTCGAAGTCGGTCGAGGGGCGGTTCGTGCCGGTCTATCGCAACCACGCCGTCGGCGACTTCTGGGAGAAGTCGAAGTTCGCGGAGATGAAGCGCATCGCTGAGGTCGGGCGTATCCGCACGTGGCCGGCGCCGTCGCAGGGCTGGCTCTCCGAGGTCACCGACTCGAAGTACGTGCTCTCGGACATGATGAACAAGATCCTGAACCAGGGTATGGCCATCCCCGAGGCGCAGGCCTGGGCGCAGAAGGAGATGATGGACTCCTACACCAAGTTCAAGTAGAGCCCCGCCGCATCGACCAGCACGTCGCTCAGGCGTCCCGAAACCAGGCGCCTGAGCGAGAAGGGAGTCCGTGACCGTGGCGCAGTCCTCTGCGACCCATACCCCGACGATTCGGCGCGGTCTGGGCGCACGTCTCCGCGCCACGCTCGGCCCGGACTGGCTCCTTGCCTGGCCGATGGCCGCGCCAGTCGTACTCATCGTCCTGGCCCTGCTCGCCTACCCGTTCGTCGACGCGATCTTCCTGTCGTTCCAGGACCGGTTCATCGGCAAGGCGGAGGGAACCTGGATCGGGTTCGCGAATTACGTGGACTTCTTCGCCAATCCGGAGAACCTGTTCCTGAAGGCGTCGCTCATCACGCTCCTCTACACAGGGGGCGCGATCGGCGGGAAGTTCGTCGTCGGCCTGGCGATGGCCTCCGTCCTCAATCAGGAGATCCCGTTGCGCAACGTCTGGCGGGCACTCATGTTCCTGCCCTGGGCGGTGCCGGCGGTCGTCTCTGCGTACGTATGGCGGTTCCTCTTCGACACAACGGGCCCGATCAATGGCCTCATCGCGGAGTTCCGCCTCGCCAACGATTACCTCTATTTCTTCAACGACGCGAAACTCGCGTTGCCGGCTCTGATCCTCGTCGCCATCTGGTCGGGCACACCCTTCTGGACGATGAACTTCCTGGCCGGGATGCAGGCAATCTCGCAGGAGTTGTATGAGGCCGCGGAGATCGATGGCGCGAGCACGTTCCAGCGCTTTCGGTTCATCACCGTGCCCAGTCTGCAACACGTCATTATGGTGACGGCGCTCCTCTCGACGATCTGGACGTCGGCGAATCTGACGCAGATCTTCGTGCTCACCGGCGGCGGACCGAGCTATGCGACCACCACGCTGCCGATGCTCGCGTACCTGACGGCGATCGCCGGCCGGCAGATGGGCGCAGGCGCGGCGATCTCGATGATGATGATGCCGGCGTACATCATCCTCGTCTACTTCCTCACCCGGCGTATGTTGCGGCAGGAGTGATCGGTGGCCACAACGGCGGTTCGCATGCGGGCATCCGCGTCCTCGTCGCGGAGGACTCTCGGCCGTGGCTGGGTCATCGCCACCTATGCCACCCTGGTGTTCTTCGTGCTCTGGACGGTCGTGCCCTTCATCTGGATGTTCCTCGCCTCGATCAAGACGAATAAGGAGATCTACCAGGATTTCACCATTCTGCCGAAGGTAGTGTACTGGGGCCATTACGAGACACTGCTCTTCGGTGAGACCGCCGGTGGAGGTATGCGAGCCTCGGCGCGCTTCTCGGCGTGGCTCCGCAACAGCACCATCGTCGCGCTCGCGGTGACGACCCTGTCGATCGTTCTGGGCTCGTTTGGCGCATACGCCGTCACGCGGTTGCGATTCGCCGGCCGTGGCATCATGGCGCGGGGTTTGATCTTCACCTACCTCGTTCCCGGCTCACTGCTCTTCATCCCGCTTTTCCAGGTGGTCGCCACCCTCGATCTCGTCGATACGCTGTCGGCGCTGCTCCTCGTGTACCCAAGCTTCACACTGCCCTTCTGCACGTGGATGCTCATGAGCTACTTCCGGTCGATTCCGGTCGAACTGGAAGAAGCCGCCCTGATCGATGGCTGCACCCGTCTGGGGGTGCTGTTCCGCATCACGATGCCTCTGTCGGCCCCGGCGATCGCGGTCGTCGCCCTGTTCTCCTTCACCCAGTCGTGGAACGAGTTCCTCTACGCGCTCGTGTTCACGAACTCGGTGACGACACGGACGGTGACCGTCGGACTGACGCAGATGCTCGGCGAGGATGTCTTCTACTGGGGCCAGATGATGGGTGGCGCGATCATCGCCGCGCTTCCGCCGGTGATCATGTATTCGCTGGCGCAGCGACTGGTGATCCGGGGCCTCGTCGGTGGAGCCGTCAAGGGCTGAACCGGGTTCACGGTCTCAGGTGAGTACGCCCCGCCGCCTGAGACCGTCGAACAGCAGATTCTCGAGCGGCTGGTCGGTGTTCGCCCGCGCGTAGCGCGCCCCGTGCTTGTGGCAGAAGCGCTCGATCGCGCCGATCCATGCTGCGAATCGGCGCGCGTAGGCGTCCAGCGTCAGCCGATCGACGTGCACCTCCACCGTCTTGCCGGACTCCCGATCGAGCAGGCGCAACTCCTCGCCACCCGCGGGAAATACCTCCTCGGGCGCAAGCAGATGCACGATCGCCACCTGGTGATGGCCGCGTACGAGCTCCCGCAGCCCGGCCTCCCAGGTCGGCGTCATGAGGTCAGAAATCAGGATCATCACGCCCGGACGCGCGCCGACGCCATTGATGTAGGCCGCGAGTGCGCGCCCGAGGTCGCTCTCCCCACCCACGCTCCATCGATTGAGGCTCTGGAAGACATGTCCGGACTGCTCCCGTGCGGAGAGTGGGCCAATCGCCGCACCGGCAACGCGGTCGATAGGAACCACCACCACGCGGTCGAAGCCGGCGAGCGCGATGTGGCCCAGCAGGCCTGCGAGCGTACGAGCGGTATCGAACTTGCTGGGAGTGCCGAAGTCCATCGATCGCGAGACATCCACGAGGACGTGGACATCCATGCGGCTTTCATCCTCGAACTGCTTGACGACAAGGTTCCCGCTTCGGCCGTAGACGTTCCAGTCGACCTGGCGTGGATCATCGCCCGGGACATACTCCCGGAAGTCTGCGAACTGAAGAGAGATCCCTCGGCGCCTGGTCCGGCGGACACCGTAACCGAGCGCGTGGCTCCGGTTCCGCGTCACGATCCGCAGCCGCTCGCACCGGCTCAGCAGTTCGGCGGCCGGCCTCATGCCGCTTCCGGCGTCGCCGCGATTGCCGCATCGACGATGCGATCGGTCGTCATCCCCTCCGCCTCGCCTTCGTAACTCAGGATGATCCGGTGTCGCAGCGAGGGGTGAGCCACCGCTCGGATGTCCTCGAAGGCGACGTTGAAGCGACCTTCCATCAGCGCGCGGATCTTGCCGGCGAGGACCAGCGTCTGCACGCCGCGCGGGCTTGCGCCGTGGCGCACGAACTGCTTGACCTCGCGAGGTGAGGTCTCACCGCCGGGATGAGTGCTGAGCACGATCCGGGCCGCGTAACGCGTCACCGCGCGCGCGATTGGCACATCTCGTGCCATCGCGATGAGATCGGTCAACGCATCGCCGTCGGCGATCGCTTCGGGCAGGGCGGTGGCGCCGGTCGTCGTCCTCGTCGCGATCTCCACCAGATCGTCCTCGCCGGGGAACCCGACGTTCAGCTTGAAGAAGAATCGATCGAGTTGCGCCTCCGGGAGCGCGTATGTGCCCTCCATCTCGATGGGATTCTGTGTCGCGAGCACCATGAACGGTTCGGGCAGCGAATGCCGGGTCCGACCGATCGTGACCGCGCGCTCCTGCATCGCCTCGAGGAGCGCTGATTGCGTCTTCGGCGTGGCGCGGTTGATCTCATCGGCCAGGATCAGGTTTGCAAACAGGGGCCCGGCTTGAAACCGGAACGAACGGGTACCCCCTTCATCGACGATGAGGTTCGTGCCCGTGATATCGGCCGGCATAAGGTCGGGCGTGAACTGGACGCGACTCCCCTCCAGTCGCAGCACCTGCGCCAGCGTGCGGACCAGCAGCGTCTTGCCCAACCCCGGTACGCCCTCGAGCAACACGTGCCCGCCGGCCAGGACACTGATGAGGACCGCGCGCACGATCTCGCGCTGACCCACGATCACCCGCCCGATCTCCCGCTCGATCCGCCGGGTCGTCTCGACCAGTGCCTCGGCCGGGGCAAAAAGACCACCCGTCGCGACCATGTCTGAGGACCTCCTGAGTGGCGGCGCGGACCGACGTCAGCCCACGCCGGGCGGCTGAAGGGATGAGAAGTACTGACGCACGAGTTCCTTCAAGCCGAGTGGCACGTACCGATCCTGCATCGCGCGAGTCGCCCGCTCGTAATAGGTGGGCAGTACCGATCGGTAGTCGACGGTCACGGTGCCCTCTTCAGCACTGGGATCCTGAACGCCGCCTTCGGAGAAGGAAGGTCGATCGAAATCCCCACCCGGAACCTCGACCTGATTCGCCTGCGTCATCGCCGGATCGTAGCGGGACATCGAGTTGCTGGCGATTCCCGTACCCGCGCCGGCTCCGGCCTGCTCGCCGTCAGCATCCTCTCTGCCTGAACCCGACTGACCGCCGCTACCCGGTTGGCCGGCCACCCGCTCCGACGCCCCGGCCGCACTGGAAGACGGCGCCTTGCTGTCCATCCCACCGGATCCGATCGTAGAGCGACTGCTCTGCAGTTGGCTCATCGCACGTTCGAGCGTCTCCTGCCGCCGGCTCTCGGCGCCGACGCGGCTCAGCTCCTGGCTCGCGCTATGGGTCGAGGACGGATCCCCCAAGCGCGCTCGTTCGGCGGCAGCGCGCAGCGCCTGCGCCAGGGACTCGTCGTGCCGCGCCGTCGCGGCGCCCGCCAGCCGCAGCGCCTCACTGATGGCATCCCGCTCGCCCCCACTCGCCTGGGCGGCACGAGAGCCAAGTTGTGCCAGTTCGTGGGCCGCGCGGGCGTAGTCGCGACGGTCGAGCGCGTGGGCCACCGGGCGGGTCACCGCCTCACGATCGAACACGTCGGCCATACGGGAGAGCGCGGCTGCGGCGTCGAAAGCCCGGGCGCTGCGCATCTCGGTCAGGGAACGCTCCGCCTCGGCAACCCGCGCCATCGCTCGCTCCGGCACCATCTCCTGGTTGCGAAGCGCCTCCGCGGTCTGACGGAGGATCGCGGCCATCTCGGCGGCACCGGTTGACGCGAGCAGAGGGTCCGCCTCCACTTCATCGGCGAGCGCCTCGATGCGCTCGGCCTCGCCGAGCGCTATCTGCCGCAGACGCTCGGTATCGGCGGTCGGCGGAGGCGCGACGAGCGCCTGCATGCCGACGACGATTGCTGCCGCGACTAGAGCGACGAGCGTGACCCGCACCGGAACGCGCGGCCGGAAGGCATCGAGGGGTTGGGTCCGCCGAAGGACGGTCAGTGCGTCTAGGCGCAGTGCACGGGCGAGATCATCATCGCGATCCAACGTCTCCAGTGCCGTCTGGGCGCGCTCCCGCAGGCCTGACCGGCGATCGACCTCCCGGGCCAGCCAGGGCAGCGGCAGCGGACGAACCATCGCCGCGACGAGTGCCACCACGGCGCCGCCGCCCGGAAGCAGCACCAGGGCCTCCGCCGGCAACACGGGGAGAACCCGCGTCCGGACCAGCAGGAGCATCAGACAGTCGATCACGAGGCCGACTGCAATCGACACGGTCATCCAGTCAACGGCCAGGGCTATCCTCGCGCCGTGGGAAAGTTCGATCAGAGCCTCGCCGAGGGCTCGTCCACCGCCGATCTGGCGCATGCGCCGAGTCGCGGAAGACGCTGCCGCCACGCTCACGTCCGACTTCCCGCGCCGGCGAGATGGCTCACCTTACCGGCGTGATAGGGATCTATCGCCATACCCGCCAGCGGCAACAGCGCGAACGCCAGGAGCGCGAACCCCGCGGCCGCTACCCCTGGCAACGGCGCGCTCCAGATCGTGTCACCCACGGTCCAGCTGATGTGCAATGGCAGTGTGAGCGTGGCACCGGGCAAGCGCTCCGCGATCGCTGTCGCGTGCTCGCCGTTCGCGAGGAGGAGAGCCAGGAGCGGACTCATCGCAACGAGCGCGGCGCTGGCTCCACGCCCGATCACCAGCGCCACCACGAACCCAAGCGTACTCCCGAGGAGGAGAATGGCGCCCAGCGCGACGCCGAACGCCGCCGGCAGCACGTCGCCACGACCGCAGGCCGCGACGGTGAGGCCCAGCGCGGTCATCAGCAGCGTCCACCCGACCAGGATGAGTGCCGACAGGACCACCACGCGAGACGGGACCCCGCCGAAGATCCAGACGAGCGCGAAGATGGGTGTGCCCGACGCGAGCACCAGGAGACTCTGCGCGGTCGCCGCGACGAGTTTGCCGAGCGCGATCCCGAGCGGCCGGATTCCGCTCCCGAGCAGGTCGTCGAGCGAGCCGACTCGGCGTTCGTAGGAGATCGATCGCGCGCCAATCACCGGGGCATAGAGCGTGGCGACGGCGCAGAGGTAGAGGCTGAGCACGCCGAAGAGGGTCGGCCCGCGCCAGGCCACGAGCGTCGATACGATGCCATCCGGGGTTGGCGCGGTGGTGGCGCCGATGCCGGGCGCGACCCACGGGGAGATCGACCCGGAGAGAGCGACGACCGCGGCGGCGACTCCGGCCAGGAGCGCCGTGTTGAGAAACAGCACTGCGTAGGGAGCGCCGCGGCGCAAGCCAATGAGTAACTCCCGCGAGACGATGGCGATCATGCGGACTGTGCCAGCCGGGTCAGATCGATATCGGCCTGGCCTGCATCGAACCCGAACTCGAGGATCGCGAATCCGCCGGCGACGAGATCCGCCAGGAGCGCCGCCTGGACTGCGGTCCCACCATCGATCCAGATGAGAAGTACGTGGTCGTCGACAATGCGGGTCGCGGTGACGCCGGGGCGTGCACCCAGGAAGCGCGCCAATCGCCCGGTGTCTTCCGCCAGCACGATGCGCAGGGGCAAGCCGCTCGTTGCGAGCAGATTCGCCGGCGCATCCTCGTAGACGATCCTCCCCCGGTCGAGAAAAGCGACGAGATCGCAGAGTCCGGCGACCTCCGCGACCGACGTCGCGGTCAGGAGAATCGTCTTCCCCAGCAGGCGCAGTTCGCGCAGGATCGCCGTGACCTCGCTGCGCGTCGCCGGATCGAGCAGTTCGAATGGCGCATCCAGCAGGATGATGGCGGGATCGTGAACCAGCGCCCGGGCCAGCGACAGCCGTCGCGCATCGCCAGCGGAGAGTCCGCCGATCGGCCGATGACGCTGATCTTCCAGATCGACCAGCTGCAAGAGGGTATCGATCGTGTCGTTCAGACCGACCGAAACACCGCGTAGGCGCGCCATGACGGTCAGTTCCTCGACGACCGTGAAGGCAGGAATCCCGGTGAGGGGACCCGCGAACCCGATCTGACGCCGCGCGGCCCGTGGGTCGCGATAGGTGTCAATGCCCGCGAGGAAGACGGAACCGCGACTGGGTCGCTCCCGGATGCTCAGGATGCGCATGAGAGTCGATTTCCCGCTGCGGTTCGCGCCGACCACGCCATAGATCTCACCGGTGGAGACCGTCAGGTTGATCCCCTCGAGGGCACGCGCCGCGCCGTAATCGCGCCCGAGGTCGCGTGTCTCGATCGCGGGTGCGACCGGGATGGGATTGTCCGTCACCGCACTCGGGCGTCAGACTCCACGCCCGCTCATCATCAACTCGAGGCTGTCAAACGTCAGGGTGGTCGTCGCTCCCTGCATGGCTCGGTACGTCATTCGCAGGCGCATGGTCCCGAGCGCCGAGACCACGCGGTCAGGACTCCCGAGGGCCACCTTGCCGGGGAAGATCTGCACTTCCTTCCACTCCGCTCCGGGCCAGTCGTAGATGGATGCCGACACGGAAGTCTCCATCGGAACTCGATCGGTGGAGGATCCGCTCACGACCATCGCGAGATCGTCGATGCGGAACCGATCGGGCCGGTGAGGCAGGCGATACTCGAAGAGGATGGACTCGCCGCTGGTCATGCTGATGCCCGAGGCAGTGATGCGCCCGGAGCCCGCGATGAGGTTCCGTCGCTCGACAAGCTGGCTGGGCACGCGCTGGGCCTCGCCGGGAGCCGCGGCGATGGGAAACGAGGTCACGATGAGGGTTCGGTCGATCTCCGCTTCACGCCCGCGCTCGGTACGAAGCCGCACGGGTGGCGTACCACTCCAGCCGACGAGCGACACTGGTCCGAACTCCACGCGCGTGGCGAATGCCTGACCGGTATTGAGGACGTTTTCGAGGATGTCGCGACTCGCCATCTCGGCGTTTGAAACCGGCGTCGCATCCGCCGGATGCGGGTACAGGCGCCGGACGATCGAGTTCATGTCCGGGCCGGAGAATCGCGACCCCTGTCCGACACGGAGCGAGATGTTGCGCGTCTCCCCTCCCTGGAGATCTCCCAGCGGCACCACCTCATCACCCACGACGAGGCTCGCCGAGGTGAGCCTGCTCTTCGACCCGTTGGTGATGGTGCCGTACACCATCTGCCCGTCGGAGAGAAGTTTGGCGTCGAACGCCGCGGTGGCACGGGAGGGGGCATCGACCTGGAAGGTGCCGAGCGAGCGAGCGGGGAGGCTGTACTCGAGGATGCGCGTGCCCGCCCCGCGCTCTACCTTCAGGGGCATAGCCGTCGGCGTTCCCGTCGCGACCGGGAACGGATAGAAGACGGGCCAGACGAGCCTATCCGCCGAGGAGGTCAACCCCTCCTCGGCGAGAATCTCGATGGTGTGGGTCCCATCACGCGGCGCGAACGCGGCGACATAGGTCCGCGTGTACGCCTCGCCATGCGTGCCCCTGCCCTGAACCAGGGCCACCTTGTTGAACAGGATCTCCGCCTCACCGCTCCTCCCCGCGCCGAAGAACGCGGCCGTCGCGGTGGCCACGGTGACGAGCGGAACGCACCATAGGGCCCATTCGAGCCGGCCCAGGCGACGCAGCGCCAGGTACGTCACGGGGCCCACCACAACCGCATAGGCGACCAGCAGGTAGGGCATCCACGGTGCGTTCGGCGCGGGTAGCGGGGACAGGTCGGAGAGCGTGAGACGCGGCATGCGCCCCCAGCCGGCGTACTGTCGAATGAAGTTGTTCGGCAACTGCGGCTGGCCAGCGGCGTAGCCGGCGATGTACTTCCACAGGTGCACCGAGCCACGCCACGAGCGCAGCGGTTCGAGGGCCGGGTCGAGAGCCAGGAAGAAGACGGAGCCTCGCCCACGTTCCGCGGCGATGAGCAACGGCACGTTGTTCTCGCTCAGGATCACGACCCCATCTGTCACCTGCGCCTCGGCGGCTACCCAGGGTCCGGCATCTTCGATCGGCGCCCTGGCGAACGCCTCCAGGGCCTTCGTCGTGCGAAGGGGGACCGTACCGTTCACGCGCGCGGGCAGGAGTCCCGGTGGAAGGCCGCCGATCGTCCGCTGCCAGCCGGGCCCGCCCGCGACCACCAGCGTGCCGCCCGACGAAACCCATCCCGCCAGAGCGCTCCGCTGTGCCTCGCCGAGGCTGCTCAGCGGCGCATTGGCGAGGATCAGGCAGTCGAGCGTCGCCAGGAGCTGGGGTGAGGCAGGTAGATCGAGCGGATCGAGATGCGCGAGGCGGATGCCCTTCTGCCGTCCGGGCAACTCGATCGCCGGGAGGAAGTCCAGCGATGCGCGGTTCGCGCCGATAAACCCGCACATGATCTCGGTTTGATTGACGATGGCGATGGGGGCCTCGGTCGCGGCAAGGAGGGTCTCCCCTTCGACGAGCTTCACCGCCAACCGATCCACCGGGGCAGGCAGAAAGATATCCACGACGTATCGCTTGTTCGACTGGCGGGGAAGCGACACCGGGACTGTGTACAGGACGGGCGGGCGGTTGAAGCTGCCCCGGTTCTCGATGCCCTCGATCGTGACCTGCACCTCACCGGTCACCTCGTCACCGGCGTTCGCGACGCGCACCTCGATCGGGAACCAGGCGCCGAGTTTCGCGACGCCGTCGAACCCGGGCCGCACCGTCATCCGCAGGCTGTCCGCGGCGAGCGCGGTGCCGCCCCCTGTGCTGAGAAGCACGAAGCCGAGGATGAAGGCGAGCAGCAGGCGCACCGAACCTCCCGGGGCTGTTGCCCGGGGATTGTACCGACCCCTTCATCCTCACGTCATACAGCGTGACGCAGGCGGGCGCGAAGGCGCTCGTCGGGTCGTCGCGTCCCGATACGAGCGGATTACACGACCTGAAGGCACTGTCGATAGAGGTCGACGATCTCGTCGGGGGTAGCGCCGCGCGGGTTATTCGCCGGAGAACCGGAGGCAATCGCGGCGTCGGCCATCCGCGGTGCGACCGCGATCAGGCGGGCCGGATCGACGGCCTCGCCAAGCCGAGGAATGCCCAGGTCCGTGGAAAGGGCCTCCAGATAGTGCGGGATCTCCTCGCCGGATCGCAAGCCGAGCGCGCGCCCCACATCGTCATACCGCCCTGGATCGCCGGGAAGGCTCCAGGCGGTGATAGAGGGGAGCAGCATCGCGTTCGCCAACCCGTGTGGGATGTGGAAATAGGCGCCGAGCGGCCGGGACATGCCGTGGACGAGCGCGACCGAGCTATTGCTGAAGGCAACACCGGTATAAGTTGCGCCGAGGGCGGTGAGTGCCCGGGCCTCGAGATCGGTGCCGCGGGCGAACGCCCCGCGCAGCCCTCGCGCGATGAGTTCGATGCCGCGGAGGGCGAACAGGTCGGCCGTCGGCTGATGGCGACGGCTCACGTACGCCTCGATGCCGTGGGTGAGCGCGTCGACCCCTGACGAAGCGGTCACCCGGGGCGGCGCCCCGAGCACCAGACGCGGGTCGACGCTCGCCAGGTCGGGAAGGAAACGCCAGTCGGTCACGAGCAGTTTCGCCCCGGTGGCGGCATCGCCGACCGCGATGTAGCGGGTGACCTCGGAACCGGTGCCCGCGGTGGTAGGCGCCAGGAGAAGCGGCAGGCGATCGTGCGTGAGACGATCGCGCCCGACGTAGTCCAGGATCGTGCCGCGATGTCGTGCCATTGCCGCGATGGCCTTCGCCGTATCGAGGACCGCGCCGCCGCCAATGCCGACGACGACCTCCGCCTCAGAGTCCCGCCAGGCGGCGACTCCCCGTGCCACGTCGTCGGATGTCGGCTCGCCGGGGATCTCGTCGAAGACCGCTCCACCTGCCCCCAGCAACTCAGTCGCGATCTCATTCACCTCAGGGATGCGACGACAGTGAGCGTCGGTCACCAGCAGGATGCGATCGCCATGCTCCCTCGCCGCCGCCAGGATCTCCCGGTGCGCTCCGGCGCCAAAGCGCAGCGGTGGGATCCGAAACCCATGGCCCTCGGCGGAGATCACCGATCCCGGCCTCGTCTAGCGGGTGCGGAAGTACCGCATGATCTCCTGGCCCTTCCACAGGACGATGACGAGGATGATGAGCAAGGCAATCACCATCCCGCTCTGGCCACCGATCATACGGCTGAGAACGGCGATGACCGCCGAGTAAATCAGCATCATCGCGACCGACCGACCGATCTGCTCCAGCGCCGTCTTCGGAGGCGCCGCGGGGGGCTGCGACGATTCGGCCGCGGCACCGCCGAACCATCGTCCCGCGCGGGAGCGATCGTACGCGCGTCGTGCCTCGGCATCACCCAGAATCTCGTGGGCACGGTTGATCTCGCGCATCCGCTGCGCGGCCTCGGGCGAACCATTTACGTCCGGGTGGTACTTCGCCGCAAGCCGACGGTACGCGGCGGAGATGACCTCCTGCTCGGCATCCGGATCGACCTGCAAGATCCGGTAGAGATCGTCGCCTGGCTGCCCCTCGGTTACTGTGCCATCCGATGCCTGACGGGCCATGCGTTCATTGTAGGGTGATGGGTGACGGCGCGCTCAGCGCACTCGCGGGCGCGCCGGCGCGAGGCCCAGGGCGGCGCGGTAGGGGCGCAGAGTCCCTTCGAGCTCCGTATCGAGCGCGCTCAGTTCGCTGATCTCCTGGCTCATCCCACAGTGGAGGCAGTGCATATACTCGCTGCAGAGATCCTCGCTTGCCCACATCCGCCCACGGCAGCGCGGACATCGCCGTTCGATCGCCATCGCCACTTACCTCGCGTCCGTTCGTCTATGGAATCGTCGACTGCGCGGTGCGGCCTCCATGCGGGCGGATCCTGTACGGGCGCGTGCGTGAATCCCTGATTTCCGAGGCCATCCCTTAGGACCCCGGTCCCATGACCGGGGGATTCCCCGTATAGGACCAATGCATCATCGGCAGGGATTCCCTGCTCTTGATCCGGCGCGGTCCCGACGATAGGTTCAGGCATCACGGGGTGGAGGTTCCACATTGGTGCACGCAGGATCGTCCGCCGGTCGCACGCCCATCCTTCAGAGCGGCAGGATCAAGGTTCTTCTCGCCTATCGCCACACGCTGCTCCGGCAGGCGCTGCGGACTCTACTGGTTGCCCAGGGGGACATCGAGGTCATCCACGAGGCCGAGGACGGGAAGACCGCGATCGAATGCGCGGAGAGGTTCCGGCCCGACATCGTGCTGATGGACACCCAACTGCCCATCGTCTCCGGCATTGAGGCCACGCGCCTGATCCGGAAACGGGCGCGGAACGCCCGCGTGCTGCTTCTCACCGCCGGTGCCGACGATGAGTACATCCTCCAGCTCCTGCGCGCCGGCGCCGCGGGCTGCCTGCTCAAGGACTGCGACGGCCCGGAACTGCTCCTCGCGATCCGTGCCGCTCACCGGGGTGGCTCCTATCTCTCACCGGCCATCTCGGACAAGATGGTGCAGAACTACATCCGCCTGGCGGATGGGCAGATCGATCTCGTGCCACCTCCGCGGAGGGAGGTTCTATCGGTACGGGAGCGGGAGATCCTGCAACTCGTCGCGGACGGAAACGGCAATCAGCAGATCGCCCAGGACCTCTGCCTCTCCGTCAAGACCGTCGAGGCCCACAAGGCTCACATCATGCGGAAGCTCAATGTCCGGGGTCGGACGGAACTGATCAAGTATGCGATCCGTAAGGGGCTGATCGAACTGGAGATGGAGGAATCCGGACAGCCGCGCATAGCCGAGCGCGAGGCGCTCGCCAGCTAGGGACGCATTTTCAGGCGCGCATCTCGATCCTCACGCCGTTCGGGAGGTCGAACCCGCGCAGGCTCCCGAGCAGCGCCGGTGCTGGATCGACGAGGTCGAGAGTGCGCACGTGCCAGCGCATCCCTTCCACGTCGGACGGCCGCGACGGCAGCGGCATCGGGCCCTCAACGACGCCGCCAAGCCGTTCGCAGTGGACAGTGAGGCGTGAGGCAGTCTGATCGACAACACGGTGGTCGAGTGACCGCAGGATGACGGTGAGTCTGGTCGTGCGCGGCGGCAGGATGTCCGGCGCGTGGCGGCGGGGAGGCATTGCGCGGCGATTCTAGGAATGGGGGCAGGGGGGCGATCGGACAGATTCCTCCCCTGCCACGCCGGTCTTGTCGATCAGGGTCTCGGGAACCGGAAACCGGGGATCTGTGGAATGCCCTCGGGGAGTTCGAACTCGGGCCCCTGGCGACTGGCCTGCGACTCCGGCCACGCCTCCAGGACTACCGTCACGGTCAGACGCTGATTGCCGCGGACGATCTCGACCGAGATGCGGTCGCCGACCTTCTTGCTATCGATGTAGACGCCCAGTTCGTCGGCGCTGGTGATAGCCCTGCCTTCCAGGCCGACGATGACGTCGCCGCCGCGCGCCGCTTGCCCCTGGCCACCACCGCTACCGCCCCGAAGGCCGGCACGCGCCGCTGGTCCGTTCGGCACCGTCTCGCTGATGTAGATCCCCTGAGTAGCCGAAAGCCCCAGTTCCTGTGCTAGCGCGGGCGTTACCTGCGAGATCGTGATACCGAACCACGGGTGGACGATGGTGTTCCCGGCCAGCATCTCCGGAAGGAAGCGATGCGCCGTATCGATTGGCACCGCAAAGCCGATGCCCACCGATCCGCGCACCGGGCTCTCGATGGCCGTGTTGATCCCCACCACCTCACCGAGAGAGCTGAGCAGAGGTCCGCCCGAGTTGCCGGGGTTGATCGGGGCATCGGTCTGGATCATGTTCCGGATCGGCCGGCGGCCGGCGTCGGAGCGGGTACGCCCGGTCGACGATATGACACCCACCGTCACGGTCTGGTTCAGTCCGAACGGACTCCCGATCGCGATCGCCAGTTGACCCGGCCTGAGTGTCGCCGACTGACCCAGCGGGGCGACGGTGAGTCGGCTTGCGGGTACGTCGACCCTCACCACCGCGAGATCGTTCGCCGGATCACGCCCGAGAAGGCGAGCCGGCACGGTGGAGCCATCGGCGAAGGTGACTTCCAGGCGGGTGGCATCGTCGACGACGTGGTTGTTCGTCAAGATGTGGCCGTTGCTGTCCACCACCACGCCAGATCCGGCGCCGCTTGCGGGGAACTGCGCGCCCGGCGCGGAGCGCCGATTCGTGATCGACACGACCGCGGGCGAAATGCGCGCGATCACGTCGACGAGCTCCTGCTCCTGTGCCAGGAGGCGCCCCGCGACCGCAGGGACACGGGTGGGAATAGGCAAGGGTGGGGCAGCGGCTGGGGGCGGCGGAACCGGTGTGGCCGTGACCGGCGCGATCGTTGCCGTCGGCACGGCGGTGGGGACCACCTGCGCCTGCACCGAGGTGAGGACCGAGGCGGCCTGCTCGGCCGCGGCCGCGACCGAGGTGGGAACCACCGCCGCCGAGGTATCGAGGAGCGCCCCGCGCCCTGGGGACACGACCATCAGACCGCCGATCGCTAGGGCGATGGTGAGGACGAAGCCGAGAACAAAGGACCCAATGCTCTTCACTGACGAGCCTCCTGCGTGAACCGGAATCGGTTTTCTCTCGTTCTAGGGTGGCAGCATTAATCTGCCCCTATATCCGGGCTAAACAGCCGTTAAATCGGGCTGGGCGGCTCACGCCGCGCGGCGGGCCCCGGCGCGATGGCGCGTGGGCTGGAGCATCGAGTGGAGCGGCAAGCGGACCTCGAAGGTGGTCCCCATCATCGGATCGCTGGCGACTCCGACCGCTCCGGCATGTGCCTGCACCACCTCTTTCACGATGGCAAGGCCCAGGCCGCTTCCAGTGGCGTGCGACGCCCGCGATCGGTCGACCTGGAAGAACCGCTCGAACACCCGCGGCTGATCCTCCGGCGGGATGTACGAACCTGTGTTATGGACGGTCACGCGGACCTGGAACGGCTCCATTGTGGGAAGTGTGGTGATGGCGATGCGCCCCCCGGACGGCGTATGGCGAATCGCGTTATCAAGCAGGTTCGAGAACACCTGACCCAGCCAGTGGGCGTCGCCCCGGACCAGTGCGCCGGCGCGGGAGTCGATGTCGACCGCGATCGCGCTCGTGCCGACCTGCCACTCGGCCCGCTCCACCGCCTCGCGGAGCAGCCGATCGAGATCGAACGCGGCACTGTCCATCACGATCTGTCCGGATTCGATCTTGGAGAGGATCAGGAGATCCTCCACGAGGGCGCGCATGCGCGTCGCCTCGGCGCTGATGATCGCACCGGCCTGCTGATACTCGGTTGGACTCGACATCGTCCCATCGAGTATGGCCTGAGAGAATCCGCTGATGGAGGTCAGTGGCGTTTTCAGTTCGTGCGAGACGTTGGCGAGGAAGTCGCGCAGTGTTCTGTCCGAGGTCGCGACCTGGCGCGCCATCTCATTGAACGCCGCGGCCAATCGCCCTACCTCATCCTGGCTCGGAATCGGGATGGACTGGGCGTAGTTCCCGCGGGCGATCTCTTCGGACGCGCGCGTCATCTGTACGAGCGGACGGGCGATGGAACGGGTGAGAAGGAGGGCGACCAGGATGCTGACAGTGAGGCTTGCCGCCGCGGCGAGCCCGAGCCGCGGGAATAGTTCCTGGGAGACCGCGACCATATTCGCCTCGGGAATCGCCAGGAGGACGGCATACCGGTGAGGGCGCTGTTCGAGCGGCGGCGCAACCAGATAGAGGCCGCCCTCAAGGCTCACGTAGAACGCGCGGAACTGGTCGCCACGGCGTTCGCTGGCGGCGAGATTCGGGACGGGTACGTTCAGGCCATCTAGAGCGTGCATCGAGTCGTCGAGCACGTGCCCGTCCGCCTCGGTCAGGATCGTCCGCACGCCAAACACGCGGCTCTGCTCGCGGAGGAAGGCCGCGATGAAGATGGGCGGCGCGTCGAGCGCCTCGAGGTACTGCACACCCTGGGAGAGCATGATCGAGAGCGAACTGACCTCGTCCACCTTTCGCCGCTGCTCGGCATCACGCAGAAGCAGCAGCGCCGTCGAGCCGGCAAGCATCAGACAGGTGAAGATCACCAGTACGTAGCTGGCGATGAGGCGGAACCTAAGACCGTGGAGCATCCCGGGCGTCCAGAACGAGCTTGTAGCCGATGCCGCGAAGGGTCTGGATCCGCACGGTGGCGCCGTTCAGCTTGTCGCGCAGCCAGGTCACGTGGACGTCAATCGTACGGCTATCGCCGAGGAAGTCGTAGCCCCAGACGAGGCGGAGCAGCGTCTCGCGATCGAGGACGAGACCGAGGTTCTCCGCAAAGGCGACGAGGAGGTCGAACTCCTTGGCACGCATCTCCACCACGCGGTCGCCGATCTTCACCTCGCGGGCGCCGATATCGAGACGCACATTGCCGACCGCGATCACGCGTTTCGCGCGATCCGGCTCCTGAGTTCGCCGGAGGACCGCCCGCACCCGTGCGACCAGTTCGCGCGGGTTGAAGGGCTTGCCCATGTAGTCATCCGCGCCCAGTTCCAGGCCGACGATGCGATCCACGTCATCGTCTTTCGCCGTCAGCATGATCACCGGGGTTCGGTCGTTGCGGCCCCGCAATCGTCGGCAGACCTCCCAACCGTCGAGCCGGGGCATCATCACATCGAGGACGACGAGTGCCGGGGCGTGCGACTCGACTTTTTCCAGCGCGGCGATGCCGTCCGCCGCGGTCTCGACCTGATACCCCTCGGCGGTCAGGTAAAGGCGGGCCAGTTCGACGATGTTCGGCTCATCATCGACGACGAGGATCCTCGGGCCCGCCGCAGCAGATCGTTCGCGCATCGATCACACCCGCGACCAGTGGACCAGTCGCTCGCGCGCGCCCGAGAGCCCGATGGGAACATCGCTCACCCGTCGCGGGTTTGCGCCGTCGGAGGCCATGATCCACACCCCGGGCCGCCCATCGCGATCGGAGACGAAGGCGATGTGGCGCCCATCCGGAGAATACGCGGGCGAGAGGCTTGTGGGCGGGGGCTGGACGAATGACAGGGGCGGCGTGAGGGCGCTGAATCGATCTGAGCCATCGTCGGGGACGGTGCCGATCTCGGAATACGTCTGGTTTCGCCGCACTCCTACCACGATCCGCCCACCGGTTGGATCGAACAGGATCGTCTCGATGAGGGGAGCGAAATCGATCCCAAACGGGCGAACGGTTTGGCGGTCCTCGGTCGTGGCCAGCGCCTTCTCTTGCCTGAAGACGAGGGCACGTCCATCGGGTCGCCACGCGGGTCCGAACGCATACCGATCCTGGCCGGGGCGCAGCCAGTCCACACAGCCCTCCGACGGGATCACTTTGATTTGAAAGCACGAGTCGTGAATCCAGAGGTTCCCGGCGGGCCGCAGACACGCCGACTTCTGATAGAAGGCGATCTCGCGACCATCCGGCGAGTAGAGTGGGCCGCGCCGTTCGTCACCCACGGTCAGGAGCGTGGGTTCGCCACCCTGCCACCCGACCTGGTAGAGACCCGGGCGCGCGCCACCGTGCTGCGCGTAGACGACGACCCGCCCATCCGGCGAAAGGGAGGGGTCGACACCATGCCCAACCAGGCGTTCGGACCCGTCGGGTCGCATCGTCCAAACCGGTCCGCCTACGCCGCCCGAGACCACCAGGCGGCCGGCGAGCGCTCCCTCCGCCGTCTTACCCGCGATGCCGGAGGTCAGATCAGGTGGTGCGGGAATCGACGAGCCGGCGGGAAGCGTGACCCGGCCGAGCGCGATCTGCTCGTCGCCGAGAAGACCGAGTTGAACCGGGTACGCCGGGACGTTCTCCGCGTGCCACTCCAGCCGCGCGCGCTGGAAATGCTGGACAGTACGCCCATTCTCCACCACGACCGGACTGGTCGGATACCCGAAGACCTCCAGACCAGCGCGCGACTCGAAGGCCGTCCGGAACGCACCGGAGATGGCGCGCCCCGTTTCGGGGAAATGGCGCCACTCCGCGCGGTGGGCCGAGGGGTCGGATGGGCGGCCGCGCCCCAGCTCATCCGCCAGAAGCCCGAGTTGAACCTGATGGCCGGGGGGATTCTCCGGCCACCACTCGAAGCGGGCGCGCTGGAAGTACTGCACCGTGCGACCACTGAGTGTGAACTCCGGCGAACGCGGGTAGCCGAACACATCAAGTCCGCCCCGCGTCTCGTAGAACGTGATAAAAGGGCCGCCGACGGTGAAGCCGGTGGTCGGGAAGCCACGCTCGGCCGCGAATGTCGGCTGGGGGGCGACCAGCGCCGCCCCCAGCGCGACCGCCGTGAGCCAGCGGAGGATCACTCGTAGCGTAACGCTTCGATCGGATTGAGGCGTGCCGCACGTGCGGCGGGATAGATGCCGAAGAAGAGTCCGATTGCCGCGGAGACGCCGAACGCGAGGACGATCGCATCCGCTGCGACGAGCGTCTGCAGTCGCTGACCGTTCATGTCGATGGTGGAGATAATCTGCGCGAAGGCCATACCGAGGGCGACGCCGATGCCGCCTCCGACCACGGACACCACCACGGCCTCGGTGAGGAACTGGCTCAGGATATCGCGACGGCGGGCACCAACGGCCTTGCGGATGCCGATCTCCCGTGTCCGTTCGGTAACGGACACGAGCATGATGTTCATAATGCCGATGCCGCCGACGACGAGTGAGATGCCGGCGATGGAACCGAGCAGAATGGTCATGACGCCGGTGATCTGATTCGCTACCGCCAGGAAGTCCTCCTGGCTCTGAACGATGAAATCGTCCTGAGCGACGCGATGCTCCTCGCGCAGCACCTCGCCGATCTGCTCGATCGCGGTCTTCATCAGTGATTCATCCACGACCTGGATGTTGATCGTGCTGACATTCTGCGCGCCCCGGGGGGTCCGCTGAGCGAAGAGTCGGTTCTGGAAGGTGGTGATGGGGACCATCACCTGATCGTCCTGATTTGCGAAACCAGTGCCACCCTTCGCCTCGAGAACGCCAATCACGCGGAAGTTGACGCCGGTGCGTCCCCCGGCACTGATCTTGACTCTCTGACCGATCGGATCGGCTCCGGCGAAGAGATTCTGGGCGACAGTAGCGCCGAGGACGGCGACGGGGGCGCGGCCCTCGACGTGGATCGACTCAAGGAACTCGCCGGACGCGACCTTCACGTTACGCACGTCCGAGTACTCCGGAGTCACGCCGAGGATGCGGGAATTGTAATTCTGGTTTGTGTAGATGATCTGTCCGAAGTTCTGCACTTCCGGCGCGACGAGCGCCACCGCCGGTGCGCGGCCGGGCATGACCAGGGCGTCCGCGTCACCGATCGTCAGGGTGGGCGCCGATCCCTGCCCGGTACGAACGCCGCCTTGCTGCGTGAAGTTCGGCCGAATGAACAGCAGGTTTGTCCCCATGCTTTGGATTCTCGACGTCACGGTCGCTTGCGCGCCCCGCCCGATCGACATGAGCGAGATCACCGCGCTGACACCGATGATGATGCCGAGCATCGTCAGCGCGGTGCGCAGCTTGTTCGCCCCAAGGGCGCTCATCGCGATACGAAGGCTCTGCGTCACACTCATGCAGTCACCGCCAGTGGAGTCTCCGCGATGCGCTGCCGGGCGACCGGCTCGTCCCGCACGATCTGACCATCGCGGATCATGATCAGCCGCTTCGTGAACGCTGCGATCTCGGCTTCGTGCGTCACAAATACGATCGTGAGGCCCATCTCCCGATTGAGTCGCTGGAAGATGGCCATGATCTCCTCGCTCGTCTTGGTGTCGAGGGCGCCAGTCGGTTCGTCGGCGAGGACGATCGCCGGATTGGTCACCAGGGCGCGGGCGATCGCGACCCGCTGCTGCTGACCGCCGGAGAGTTCGGTGGGCTTGTGACGCACCCGGTCGCTGAGGCCGACCGCGTCGAGCGCCCGCAGCGCGCGCTGACGGCGATCCTTCGCGTGGGCATAGATGAGGGGGAGTTCTACCTGCTCGAGCGCGTTGGTGCGAGCCAAGAGATTGAAGCTCTGGAAGACGAAGCCGATCTTGCGGTTGCGCACCAGCGCCAGTTCGTCATCGCTGAGTCGCGACGTCTCGATCCCGTCGAGGCTGTACGTCCCGGTCGTGGGCTGGTCAAGGCACCCGATGATGTTCATCAGGGTGGACTTTCCCGACCCGGATGGGCCCATGATCGCCACGAAGTCGCCGCCGGCGATTTCGAGGGACACGCCGCGAAGCGCGTGAACCTCCATATGGCCCACCCGGTAGATCTTCGTGACGTCGCGAACCTGTATCACGGCAGCGTACTCTCAGCCGCCCTTCACGACGAAGGTACCGCCGCTAGGGGGACCGCCGCTAGGGGGACCGCCGCTAGGGGGACCGCCGCTAGGGGGACCGCCGACACCGGGAATGCCGGCGCCGCCGACCTTCGGGGCGGCCGAGGTGGTCGCCGGAATCAGGACCGTCTCGCCATCCGCAACGCCCTCAAGAATCTCGCTCGCCTGCTCGTTCGCGACCCCGACGCGTACCTGGCGACGTTCGGGTTGGGACCCGTTGATTACCGTCACGAACTGGTTCCGGCCTTGGCGCTGTATTGCGCGGTTGGGGACCGTCACCACGTTGTTACGCTGCGTCACGACGATCGCCGCGTTCGCGGTCATCCCCGGGCGAAGCGCCCCATCTGCGTTATCGATGTCGATCGAAGCCAGGTAGATCGAAACGCCCTGCTGGGTGGTCGCCAGCGGGGAGACGCCCAGGATCCGTCCCTGATAAGTCCGCCCGGCGAGCGAATCGAACGTCACAGTCGCCTGCTGGCCCGGCGCGATGCGGCCGATGTCGGTCTCGTCGATGCTGACGTCGACGCGCACCGAGCGGGGATCGACGAGGGTAAGGACTGGCGTCCCCGTGCCCGCCTGTTCGCCGACGTTGAGCGTGACCGCTGTGACCATTCCGGCGAACGGTGCGCTCAGGACGGTGTTCTTCAGGTCGAGCTGTGCTTGATCGACCACGTACTGAGCGCTCTTCACCGCCTCCTCGGCAAGGGCGAGATCGACCGACTGACCGGCTCGCCGCACGGCGAGATTCGCCTGGGCCGTGGCGAGGCTGGCGATGGCGGCCTGCAGGTCGGCGCTCTTCGCGCCGGACTTCAGCGTGTCAAGGCGCGCTATCGCAGCCTGTTGCGATGCCCGCGCGCCGGCGAGACTCGCCTCGGCCTGCCTGATGCGCTCGGGGGTTGCACCCGCACGAAGGTCAGCGAGCCGAACCTCGGCTGATCGAAGTGATTCTGCCGCCGCGTCATAAGCTGTCCTCGCCGCCTGGAGGTCCTTTGCCTCGGGCTTCGCCCGTAGGACGGCCAGACGCTGCACGGCCTGAGCGACCGCGAGCTCATTGTTGAGCAGGCTAGCGTTTGCAGAATCGCAGGCCGACCCCGCCCCACGACCGCACGTCGCGTCACGGCTGATCTGCGCCGAGTAGAGACTGTTGCGGGCCTGATCGATTGCGACCTGCGCGGCATACAGTTCGTCGGCGGTGGCGCCAGCTCGGACCGTCGCCAGGTCATTCTCGGCCCGCTTGAGGGCGGAGCGCGCCGAAGCGACCGACTGCTCCGCGGACGCGAGTTCGGCTGCGGTCGGACCGCGACGCAATTCGGCCAGGGCAATCTCGGCCTGTGTAACCGATGCGG
This sequence comes from Chloroflexota bacterium, assembly GCA_016875715.1. GTDB lineage: Bacteria > Chloroflexota > UBA6077 > FW602-bin22 > FW602-bin22 > VGOZ01. The sequence goes on from VGOZ01000025.1 coordinate 22,864, forward strand.
CGGTGCCGTTCACCGAGGACTGGGCCGAGGCGAGATCCTCGGGAAGCGCGCCACCTTGCAGATCCCGCAACCGCGCCTCGGCGCTGCGTGCCGATGCTTCGGCAGCAAGCACTTCCTGATCCTTACCACTGTTCTTGAGTTGGTCCAGCTTCAATTGAGCCGTCTTCAGGTTGGACAGGGCCTGGCGCTCCTTGACCTGATAGGTCGAGGGTTCGAGACGCACCAGGGGCGCACCCGCAGGAACGCTCTGCCCGAGCGAGATCTGAATCTCCTCCACGCGCCCGGAGATGCCCATGGTCAGACGGGAGATGCGATTCGCGACGACGGGACCAGTCGCCGACACTGTGGCCACAATGTTGCCGACCGAGGCCTTCACCTGAATGCCGGACGGCGTCTGAACCGGCGCCGGTGCCATTAGGCGCGTGTAGGCGAAATACCCCGCCACGCCCAACGCGGCGAGGATGGCGACGATCAGGCCGACCTGGACGAGGCCGAAGCGGGAACCGGAGGGTACGGTCGGGGCATTCGAGTTCGCGGTGGTTTCCAAATGACGCGCTCCTTCTCTTCCTACGTTAGTTTGGGCATCGGCTACGCCGCGTCGTTTGAGGATCGCGCCACATCGCGGAACCCCTGGCGTTCAAACAGGGCGATGATGTCCGTCAGAGCGAGCTCGGCGCGGTGCAGGGAGGCATCCGGCAGTCCGGAGAGAAGCGCCGCCAGATGGTCGTCCGCCTGAGCGCGCGCGACCCTCTGCACCTCGTGACCGGCTTCGGTCAGCGCGATGCAGGACGATCGCCGGTCCGCCGAATCGACCTGCCGCGCGACGAGTCCCTTCCGGACCATGCCATCGATGAGGCGGGTCACGGTCGGCCGCGAAATGCCGAGGGTGCGCGCGAGATCGCTGGACGTCTTGGGGCTATCCGAGAGCGCTCGCAGCGTGATGAACTGGGGCATGCTCAGATTTCCGCCTGGCCGGACCTTCTCCCGCAGCGCGCAATGGGTCATGGGACCCAGCGCCGCGAGTAGTCGGGCGACCGCGCGATGGCGATCCGTCATGGGTGGTTGCACATGCGAACTATCGATCCCGCGAACCATAGGCCAGGAGGCCGGTGCGGTCAAACAGAGGATCACGGCCGCGGACCAACCGCCGCGCGCAGTTGAGGGTCGTCTGCCCAGTCGTGGAGGGAACGTTCGGGAGCGGCCGGCAGGATCTGTCCGGCGACGATCGTCGCCACGCAGTCGATCTGCACCGAACCGGAGAAGGGCGTCTTGAAGACGTCGTAGTAGGTGAACGAGCCCTTGCGCAGCGAGAGCACCGCGACATCTGCCGGACCGCCCACGCGGAGCGCGCCGAGATCCTTCAACCCTACCGCGCGAGCCGGACGGGAGGTGGAGCGCTCGATCACGTCGTCGAGCGACATGCCGAGCGTGAGGAATTTCGCCATCGTCGTGGGCATGTCGAACATCGGCCCCTGGATGCTGAGTTGATGGATGTCGGTGGAGATCACATCTGGCATCAGTTTCTGGTCGATCATCGCCCGAGCCGTATCGACGCTGAACGAGCCGGCGCCGTGGCCGATATCCATCACCAGACCGCGATCCCAGAGTTCCCGGACGTAAGGGAGGATCGCCTTGCTCGTATCGATGATCCGGTTGTCGTGTCCGGTGAAGCAGTGAGTGAGGATGTCGCCGGGCCTCAAGTGGGTGAGGATGTCGCGCAGTGCCGGTGGGCCTCGTCCAATGTGGACCATCAGGGGCAGCTGCACCTGATCGGCCAGCGCGCGGGCGCGCTCGAGAGCGAGCAGTCCGGTGCCCCGAGTGGTCAGCGCATCGATGCGCGCCTTGATGCCCAGGATGCGGTCGCGGTTCTGTTCGGTCATGCGCGCGGCGAGCGGGAGATCGAGGTAATCGGGGTTGGCGAACTCGTACGTCGGACCGACGAGGCCGATGGATGAGGCGTTGAGGAGAGCATAGACCCGCGCCCTTGATGGCTCGACGATCCACCGGCGAAAGCCCGGGAAGTTGTACGCCCCGGCAGAACCGACATCGAGCCAGGTGGTGACGCCCGTGCGCGCGGCAATGGGGTCGGGTTCGACACCCCAGTAGGTGGCTCCCCAGTAGACGTGGGTGTGCAGGTCGATCAGCCCGGGCGTGACGATGAGCCCCCGCGCGTCCAGCACAGTCCGGGCGTTCTCGCGGGGCAACCCGGTGGCAATCGCGGTGATCTTCCCGTCAGCGATCCCCACGTCGAACTCGCCCCGCAGGCGGGATCCGGGGTCTCGGACCTCAGCGCCGGCGATGAGCAAATCGAACTGCATGACCTATTCCCCCTCAGGCCGCGATGGTCCGCCCCAACGGGCGACACAGGATTTTACGGACGTGTGGCTCGACCGCGGTCACGACGCGAGGGAGGCTACGACCGGAACCTTGGAGGAACCTTGAAGCGCATGGATCCGTGTCAGGGGAAGTCGCGCATCGATGCTTGTGAACCGCGACGGCCGCCGCGACGGCGCGATACGGGGCGGCATCAGGAAAGCTGACGAACGCGCTGGAGGAACGCGAGGGAGGCGAGATCGCGCTCGAGCACGTGGGCGGTCTGCGCGCGGACGAACGCTTCGACCTCGCGACGAAGTTCCGCGTCGCGCCGGACGCGCCGCGCCGTGGCGAGGTCGTCGCTCTGCAGGAGGCGGAGCATCGCCAGGGCATTGGCACTCAACGGACGCGCGCCCGGCACGACAGGGCCGCATCGCGGGCAGATGACCCCGCCGTGCGCCGGACTGTGAAAGGAGTCGACGCGCGTCAATTCGTCGCCGCAGCGACCGCAGGCGGCCAGATGGGGGCGATACCCCGAGTGATCGAGCAGGCGGAGACCGAAGGCGACCATCTCCAGTTCTGGGTCGCCGCCATCGGCGACTGCGCCGAGGGTCCGGACGACAGAGTCGTACAGTTCGTGATCCTCGTGCGCTTCCTGGCTGAAACGATCGGCCGTCTCGCCGATGGCACATGCGACGCTGTAGCGCAGAAGATCGGTCCGCAGACCGGCATGCGCGGCGAGGGTGTCGGCCTGGCTGATCTTGTCGAGGTTACGCCCGCGGGCGACCTGGACCGTCACGTGGGTGAAGAGATCGAGGTGACCGCCGCCCCGGCTACCGGGTCGGCGCGCGCCCCGGGCCAGAGCGCGAAGTTTCCCGTGAAACGGCGTGAGGAGCGTGACGATGGCATCCGCCTCGCCCACGTCGACACGTCGAAGGACGATGCCGTCGGTGCGAAAGTATCGTGGCCCGGCCACGTCAGGGGTTCGGGAGTGACCGCTGGGACCACACCGTACAAGCGTACAATCGTATGGTCGGTAAAACGTGAAACATCGGCCGACTCTCAGGTGGGCCGGACGAGCATGTCCACCAGGGCGTCGAGTTCCTCATCGGAATAGAAGTGGATCACGATCCGGCCTCCGCGTCGCGCCCGGACGATCTCCGCTTTCGTGCCGAGCGCGGCTCGCAACTGATCCTCCACCACTCGCAACTCCAGCGGTCGCGCCGCGTCCACGCGCCGACGGTCCCCACGGGACCCCTCTCCAGCAGGAACTGACTCCCAGCGGCGGACCATCTCTTCGGTCTGCCTGACGGAGAGTCGAAGATTGCGCAACTGCCGCAGCGCCTGGAGTTGTGACGCCTCATCGGGGAGCGCGAGGAGGGCACGGGCGTGGCCCTCCGTGACCTCATTCGCCGCCAGGGCACTCTTGATCGCCTCGGGCAACGCCAGGAGACGGAGTGTGTTCGTGATGGTGACCCGGTTCTTCCCCAATCGGGTTGCCAGTGCGTCGTGCGTCAGACCGAATTCTTCGATCAACTGCCGATACGCCACGGCCTCCTCGAGGGGGCTCAGGTCCGAACGCTGGATGTTCTCCACCAGGGCGAGTTCGAGTTGCGCCTGGGGTGTGACATCCTTGACGACAACCGGCACGCGTGTGAGACCAGCCTGACGCGCCGCCTGCCAGCGTCGTTCGCCCGCGATCAACTCGAAGCGGCGCGCACCGCCGCCAGCCAGTTCGCGGACGACGAGCGGCTGCAGGATCCCGTGCGCGCGGATCGATTCCGACAGGTCGCGCAGCGCTGCTGGGTCGATATGCTGGCGAGGCTGACGCGGGTTTCGGACGATCGCGTCGATCTCCGCTTCAACCAGGCCTGGCGCGGTCGGGAGCAACGCGCCGAGACCTCGCCCGAGCGAACCGCGGAACGAACTCACCGGTGCCCGACCGCTGACATAAGAACAGTATAGGCAACCCGGACCCGGTCGTAACCTCGCCCGGGGTCGGCGTGTTCTTCTCGTCGTGAACGAAGCTTCATCCGGAGCCCCCGCGTCGCTGCGCGGGCGCGTCGCTCTGGTCACGGGCGGGTCCCGCGGCGTAGGCGCGGCGACCATCCTTGCGCTCGCCCGGTCCGGGGCAGACGTGCTGGTGAACTACCGGAACAAGGTACGGCGGGCCGAGGAGATCGCCGCCACAGCCCGCTCCTCTGGCGTTCGGGCGCTGCCCTACGCAGCGGACATTACCGATCCGGCCGCGAACGCACGGATGTGCGGTTTCGTAGCCCGGGAATGGGGCCGCCTCGACGTCCTCGTCCTCAACGCCTCCGGCGGGATGGAGCGCGATTTCGTCGCCGCAGACCCCGACTACCCGATGCGCATCAATCGCGACGGCCCGCTCGATCTGCTCGCCCGCGCCGCACCTCTGCTGACCGACGACGCGGTCGTCGTCCACGTCACAAGTCATCTGGCCCACTTCTACGGCCAGGTCGAGCAGCCCCCCGCGTACGAACCGGTCGCTCGCTCCAAGCACGCCGGTGAACAGGCCATCAGGGATGCGATGCACGCGCTCGGACCGACGCGCCGATTCATAGCCGTCAGCGGCGACCTCATCGAGGACACCATCGTCCCCCGTCTCATGGATCGGGAGTCTCCCGGCCTTATCGCCGCGCGCCGTGCCGCGGTCGGAACTCTGCCAACCACTGCGGATCTCGCCGATGCAATTGTGCGCGCTTGTGTCGACCGAACGATCCCCAACGGCGAGACGCTTTTCGTCGGATCCATCGCGCTGGATACGACCGTTTCCGGGCCGGCGCAACCTTTCGCCGGCCGGCCGTAGGGACACGGTCCCCGCGTTCGGCGGACCGACAACGGATACGCCCGAACCGGTGCGGACACGCCTTAGCGCTGCGCCCAATGCCAGCGCACTGACGCAAGTCGTCTGGACGGGGCGTCGTCGTAGCCGGTCCGTCGAGAAGCAGCCCCCACCAAACCGGGGCTTCTTACAGCGAGGGCACCCTGAGCGTCTCTAGGAGGTACCGGTGGTTGATGGCAAGTTTGTCGCGCACCGGGCCTTCGCCCTCGTTGGCGCGCGGTGGATCCAGGTCGAGCGTCACCCACCCAGCATAGCCGCGGCGCACGAGACTGGCATAGATCCTCTCGTGATCGACGCCGCCGGAACCGAGGTCCTGGTAGAGAATCCGTTCGCGATGCTGCTCTTGCGTCGGCGTCGGACCTGTCCACCCACGATAGGCGGGACGACTGTCCTTGAAATGCACCGCGCAGACTCGGTCGTAATGCCGCTCGACGATCGCAACCGGGTCGCCACCACCGAGATTGATCTGCGCCGTATCCGGCAGGAACCACACGTACCGGGGATCCGTCCCCGCCAGCATCGCGTCGATCTCTTCCGGGCGCTCAATCGGTCCCCAGATGTGCGCATGGGCACCGAGGCGAATCCCGAACTGCTCGATCGTCCGACGACCGAGCCAGTTGAGCGTCTCGCAGAGCTGGCGGAGCTCCTCGGCGGTGGTGGCTCGCTGTGGCCGGCGCCCCATGTTGATCTTGAAATGGGTGCATCCGAAGACGGTGAGAAAATCCCGGGCGAAAGCGACGTGATCGGCGATGGTCCGTTCGCGGGCGGTGGGGTCGAGGAAATCGACGGACTGGTCGGGGCCGCCATTCGAACAGGTGATGAGACGGATCCCGCGCGCGTCCAGCGCCTGCTTCAGCGCAGTCGGGCGCTCGACCCAGTTCATCAACTGGCCGCGATAGGGCTCGAATCCGGGAAAACCGAAGTCGGCGATTGTTTGAAGACCCTCGATCTCGGTGCGCCCGAAGATCGCGCCGCCCACTGCGAAATGCATCATCGCAATCCTCCGTCGCTGCCCGCTGGGACTACGAATCGTGCAGATATACGCCTATACGGTCGCTAATTCACGCCCAACCGCAGCGTGCAACAGAGCGTACTCCATCGAATCGGCCAGTGCGATCCAACTCGCCTCGATGATGTTCGCCGATGCACCTACCGTCGCCCACGTCGATCGACCGTCGCTCGATTCGATCGACACGCGCACGCCCGGTCCGGTCCCCGCCGTTTGATTGACGACGCGTACCTTGAAATCCACCAGAGATACCCGCTCGAGGATCGGATAGACCTCGTACAGCGCCTTCCGCATCGCCGCGTCGAGCGCGTTGACGGGACCGGTCCCCTCGGCGGCAGTGAAGGTCACCCGCTCGCCGATCCGCATCTTCACGGTCGCTTCGGCGAGCATATCCACGCTCTTCCGCTTTTCCACCAGCACCATCATGTCGAGCAACTCGAACGGCGCGCGATAGCCCGGCCGGGTGCGGCGAACGAGCAGTTCGAGCGAAGCATCGGCGGCCTCATACTGGAATCCGCGCGATTCCATTTCTTTCACCGCGGTGCTGAGCCGCCGCAACTCCTCATCGCCCTCCACGGGAAGTCCCAACTGGACGAGCTTCGACTCGATGTTGCTTCGTCCGCCGACCTCGGAGACCAGGATGCGCTGACGATTGCCGATGCGCGCTGGGTCGACGTGCTCGAACGACGCCGCGTTCTTCAGGACCGCGTTCGCGTGTAAACCAGCTTTGTGCGCGAACGCGCTCAGGCCGACGAAGGGCTGGTTATGCGGCGGCACCTGGTTGACGATCTCTGCGACGTAGCGGCTCAGTTCGGTCAGTTCGGACAGGCTCTGGTCCGACACGCAAGGGATCCCCAGCTTCAGTCTCAGGTTGGCAATGACAGAGATGAGGTTCGCGTTGCCGGTGCGCTCGCCGTACCCGTTGATCGTGCCCTGCACCTGCGTTGCCCCGGCATCGACCGCGGCGAGGGCGTTGGCAACGCCGAGTTCCGCGTCGTTGTGGGTGTGAATGCCGATCCGCGCCCCGGGCAGCGCCTTCAGCGCCTCGGCCACTGCCCGGGAGACCGCACCCGGCAGCGACCCGCCATTCGTATCGCAGAGCACGATCCATGCCGCGCCGCCCTCGTGCGCCGCCGCGACGGTCGCGAGCGCATAAGCCGGATCGTCCCGATACCCGTCGAAGAAGTGCTCCGCGTCGTAAACCACCTCGCGCCCCTGCGCGCGGAGGTACGTACATGACTCGCGGATCATGCACAGGTTCTCCTCGAGACTGGTGCGTAGCACTTCCGTGACGTGAAGTCGCCAACTCTTGCCCACAATCGCGTTCACCGGCGTGCCGACGTCGAGCAGCGCGCGCAGTGTCGGATCGCTCTCGACGGCACTGTCGGGGCGCCGCGTCGAGGCGAATGCGGTCAGTCGGGCATGGCGGAGCGGAATGTCGCGGGCTCGGGCGAAGAACTCCGAGTCCTTCGGGTTCGCGCCCGGCCATCCGCCCTCGATGTAGTGCATCCCGAACTCGTCCAACCGTCGCATGATCTTGATCTTGTCCGCGAGGGAGAGGGAGATCCCCTCCCCCTGCGTGCCATCGCGAAGCGTCGTGTCGTAAAGCGAGACCATCGTTGCCACAGGTGAATCGTACCCCCATCGCATCGCGCCGGTCGCCCCTGAGAGTCATCGGGGCACCCGCGGGACGACGACGGGCAGCCCCTAGGTAATGGCGATCCCGGCGACAGTCGTGGCACGAGATGGCGCAACGCGGCGGAAGATCCGCGGCATGAGCGTCGGCCCCATCAGGTTCGCCGCGATTGTAGGCGCGGCCCGGTCAGCCGAGCCGCTCCGTGATCGCCGCGGCCATGGCGCGCGTCCCCACCTGATAGCGACCGGCGCCGGAGCCCACGATGTCGTAGGTTCGAAAACCGTCGTTCAGCGCGGCCTCGACCGCGCGCTCGATCGCGCGTGCCTCATCCTCCAGTTTCAGCGAGTATCGAAGGAGGAGCGCCGAGGAGAGGATCATCGCGATCGGGTTGATGTCGTCCTTCCCCGTGTGGGAGGGCGCGGAGCCGTGGATCGGTTCGTAGAGGCCGTTCGTCCCGTCGCCCAGGCTGGCAGAGGGGAGCAACCCCATCGAGCCGGCGAGCATGGACGCCTCGTCGGTGAGGATGTCGCCGAACGTGTTCTCCGTGACCATCACGTCGAAAGTTGTCGGGTTGCGCACCAGTCGCATCGCCGCGGTATCGACCAGCATGTGTTCGACCGTCACGTCCGGGAACTCGGCAGCGACCTCGGTCGCGACCTCGCGCCAGAGGCGTGACGTGGAGAGGACGTTCTGTTTGTCGACCGACGTCAGGTGCTTGCGACGTCCGCGGGCGAAACGTGCCGCGGCGCTTACAACCCGGTGCACCTCCCCCTCGTCGTACGCCATCGTGTCCACGGCCTCCCGCCCGCGCACGCCGGTGCGCCGTTCGCTGGGGCGGCCAAAGTAGAGCCCGCCCGTCAACTCCCGAACGATGAGCAGGTCGGTGCCCTCGACGATCTCCCGTTTGATGGGCGAGGCATCGACCAGCGTCGAAAATAGCTTTACCGGGCGAAAGTTGGCGTAGAGCCCCATCTCACGGCGGATGCGCAGCAGGCCCTGCTCCGGTCGGACCGTCGCTGTCGGACTATCCCACTTCGGGCCGCCCACCGCGCCAAGAAGCACGGCATCGCTCGCCTGGCAGTCGGCCAGGGTCTCGTCGCTCAACGCGGTGCCGTGCGCGTCGATCGCCGCCCCGCCGATCAGGCCAGATCGGTAGGTGAAAGAGTGGCCGCTGCGGCACGCGATCGCGTCGAGCACCGAGACGGCTGCGTCGGTGATCTCCGGTCCGACGCCGTCGCCGGGGAGGAGAGCGATGCGTGCTGATGTCACCTAGTGAGGACTCCTTCCACTGAGGACGCCGGGGCACGGCGGGGGTGAATTATGGCGGGAGGGGCAGTCGCGCCGACGTACCCGCTCCGAGTTGACGCGCGAATCAGACCGTGGACGCCTGCGCCGCGGCGTAGTTGGCGCCCAGGTCGGCTTTCTGCCCGAGGAGCCGATTCATGGCCGTCATGTATGCGCGCGCGCTCGCGACAACCACGTCTGTATTCGCCGACTGGCCACTGTAGACCCGGCCCTCGTGCTGGATCCGCACCGTCACCTCCCCGAGGGCATCGATCCCGGCGGTGACCGCCTGGACGACATACTCGTTAAGGCGCACGGGGAGGTTGAAGACCCGATCGATCGCTTTGTAGGCCGCGTCCACCGGGCCGGTGCCCGTGGAGGTCTGGACTACGACGGTCCCATCCGGTGTCAACATCCGGATTGTCGCGGTCGGAACGATGTGGTCGCCGCAGACAACCTGGATGTGCTCCAGACGATACTGCTCATCATCGGTGCGCATCTGATCGGACACGAGCGCCTCGAGATCGCGATCGGTGATATCGCGCTTCTGGTCGGCCAGTTGCTTGAAGCGCAAGAAGGCGCGGTTCAGGTCCTCGCCATCCAGGTGGTAGCCGAGTTCCTCCAGGCGCTGGCGGAACCCGTGCCGGCCCGAGAGTTTGCCGAGGACGATTGCCGAGTCCGCCACGCCGACATCTTTCGGGTCGATGATCTCGAACGTCGAACGCTCCTTCAGGACGCCATCCTGATGGATTCCGGACATGTGCGCGAAGGCATTCGCGCCGACGATCGCCTTGTTCGGCTGCACGACCATGCCGGTGCGGCTCGAGACCAGGCGGCTGGTACGGTAGATCTGACTGGCATCGACCCGCGTATCGACGCCGAAGATGTCACGCCGCGTGCGGAGTCCCATCACAACCTCTTCGAGAGAGGTGTTGCCCGCCCGCTCGCCGATGCCGTTGATCGTGCATTCGATCTGGCGGGCTCCGGCGCGCACCGCGGCGAGCGAGTTCGCGACGGCCATACCGAGGTCGTCGTGGCAATGGACCGAGATGACCGCCCGGTGGATGCCTGGCACCCGCTCGCGGATGGTGCGGATGAGGTTGCCGTACTCCTCGGGGTAGGCGTATCCGACCGTATCGGGGATGTTCAGCGTCGTCGCCCCGGCCTCGATCGCAATCGCGAGCATCTCGCAGAGGTACGCGGGATCGGAGCGGCTTGCATCCATCGGCGAGAACTCGACGTTGCTGAGGTACCCTGCGGCGCGCGCGACCATCGCCCGGGTCATGTCGAGGACCTCGGTGCGCGACTTGCGCATCTGATGCGCGAGGTGGATATCAGACGATGAGATGAAGACGTGGATGCGCGGGCTGGCGGCCCGCTTCACCGCGTCCCAGCAGCGATCGATGTCCGCCGCGACACCGCGGGCGAGTCCGGCGACGGTGCAGTTCTTGATCTGCCCGGCGATGAGCGAGACCGCATCGAAGTCGCCCTGCGACGTGATGGGGAAGCCCGCCTCGATGATGTCCACGCCGAGGCGCTCGATCTGGAGGGCGATCTCGAGCTTCTCCTCGACGTTGAGCGTCGCGCCGGGCGACTGCTCACCGTCCCGCAGCGTCGTGTCGAAGATCCGTACGTGATCGTCCATCTCCGTGCTTCCTCCTCCTGCACGTGTGCGCGCGTCAGCCGCGCTTCTTCAGCCAGGGCATCATCGCCCGCAGATCCTTGCCGATGACTTCGGCGGCGTGCTGCGCCTCGCGGCGCCGCGTCGCGGAGAAGTTCGGCCGCCCGACCTGGTTCTCGAGAAACCAGTTCTTCGCCCAGGTGCCATCCTGGATGTCGCGCAAGATGCCGCGCATGTTCTCGCGGACCTCTGGCGTGATGATCTTGGGTCCAGCCGTGTAGTCGCCGTACTCGGCCGTGTCGGACACCGAGTAGCGCATGTAGGAGAGGCCACCCTGGTAGATCAGGTCCACGATCAGTTTGGTCTCGTGGAGGCATTCGAAATAGGCCATCTCCGGCGGGTAACCGGCCTCGACCAGGGTGTCGAAACCGGCCTTGATGAGAGCGGAGATGCCGCCACAGAGCACAGCCTGCTCGCCGAACAGGTCGGTCTCAGTCTCGTCGCGGAAGGTTGTCTCGATGACGCCGGCGCTCGTGCCACCAATGCCCTTGGCGTAAGCGAGGGCGTTCTGCAGCGCCCGTCCGCTGGCGTTCTGGTGCACCGCGACGAGCGAGGGCGTTCCCACCCCCTGGGTGAACATCTCCCGCACGATGTGGCCCGGGCCCTTCGGCGCGACCATGGACACGTCCACCTCGGGCGGGGCGACGATCTGCCCGAAGTGGATCGTCAACCCGTGCGCGAACATCAGCGTCTTGCCCGGGCGAAGTCGCGGGCGGATCTCGCGATCGTAGAGAGATGCCTGGGTCTGGTCGGGGACGAGCATCATGATGAAATCGGCCGCCTCGGCCGCCTCGGCGACACTCGCCACCTTCAGGCCCGCGTCACGCGCTCGATCGGCCGACCGAGACCCCGAATAGAGACCGACCGTGACGTCGAGTCCACTGTCCTTGAGGTTCAGCGAGTGGGCGTGACCCTGGCTGCCGTAGCCGATGACGGCGATCTTCCTCCCCTTGAGCAGATTGAGGTCGGCGTCGGTGTCGTAATAAATGCGGAGTCTCTCGCTCATCTAGCCTGCTTCTCCTGTGAGGTCGACCGCGACCTTCTTCTTCCCGGTATCGCGGCGGACGCCATCCACCCGGCGGTGGTGCTGGTGTGCCGCCAGTTCGGCCAGATCCGGCGCCCGTTCGACATTGAGCGCGCCGCGCGCCATCGCCACCCGACCCGTGCGCACCATCTCCTTGATGCCGAACGGGCGCATCAGGCGCACGAAGTCGTCGATCTTCTCCTCCTCGGCGGCGATCTGGAGGATGACCGAGTCGTGGGCCAGGTCGACGACCTGCGCGCCGACGATTTGGGCGATCTGCACGATCTCTCCCCGCGTCTCGCGGTTCGAGGAGACCTTCATCAGCGTCAGGTCGCGCAGGATCGACTTGTCCTCGGTGAGGTCGCTCACTTTGAGGACGTCGATCACCTTGTACAACTGCTTGACGACCTGCTCGACGTCGTTCGTCGTGCCATCCACGACGACGGTCATGCGCGAGACATGAGGCAGCTCGGTATGGCCGACGGTGAGGCTCTCGATATTGAAGGCCCGCCGAGAGAACATGTTGACCACCCGGTTGAGCACGCCGGGCTTGTCCTCCATCAAGGCGACGACGGTATGTTTCACGTGATGTGGCTCCGTTTCCTGTTCAGTCGCGGTCGCCCGGCTCGAGCATCATGTTCTCGATCGAGCCGCCCGGCGGGATCATGGGATAGACGTTCTCTTCGGCAATGACCTGGAGATCGACGAGGACCGGGCCGTCGTAGGCCTGCGCCTCCTCGATGATGCGCCGCCCCTCCTCGGGGGTCGTGGCGCGGAGCGCCTTGATCCCGTAGGCATCGGCCAGTTTCAGATAGTCGGGTCCTCCCAGGTACGCGGAGGAGAACCGGCGCTCGTAGAAGATCTCCTGCCACTGGCGAATCATTCCGAGATAGCCGTTGTTCATGAGCGCGATCTTCACGCCGATGCGCTCCTCCGCGATCGTGGCCAGTTCCTGCGACGTCATCTGGAACCCGCCATCGCCAACGATCGCCCATACCGTGTCGTTGGGGCGTGCGACCTTGGCGCCCATCGCGGCGGGCACGCCGAACCCCATGGCACCCAGGCCGCCCGAGGAGATGAAACTCCCCGGCTTGTCGTACCAGAAGTGCTGCGCCGCCCACATCTGATGCTGGCCGACGTCAGTGACGATGATCGCGTCCCCTTTCGTCGCCTCGTAGATGAAGCGGATCGCGTGCTGGGGGAGGAACTGGCTCGTCGGGCGGATCGCCGTGAGCGGCATCTGCCGCTTCCATTCGTCGATCTGCGCGAGCCACTCCGGGTGCTCCATCGACGGGACCTCGTCGGCCAGTGCGTGCAGCACGCGGCGGGCATCGCCGACGATCGGGACGTCGCAGCGCACGTTCTTGCCGATCTCGGCGGGGTCGATGTCGATGTGGACGATCTTCGCGTTCGGGGCGAACGCGGCCACCTTGCCAGTCACACGATCGTCGAACCGCTGCCCGACGCCGATGAGCAGGTCGCATTGGTCGATCGCCTGGTTCGAATACCCCGCACCATGCATCCCCGGGAACGCCAGCGAGAGCGCGTGCGACTCCGGGAACGCGCTGAGGCCCAGCAGCGTACACACCACCGGGGTATGCGTCTTCTCCGCCAGGGCGAGCAGTTCCCGCTGTCCGCCAGAGATGGTCACGCCCTGCCCCGCCAGGATGAGCGGCTTCTTCGCCCGACTCCACAGCGATGCCGCCGCCTTGATCTGCTTGGAGTTGCCATCGAGCGTCGGCTTGAATCCCGGCAGGTGCACGCTCGCCGGATAGTGGTAGGTCGTTTCGGACGTGAAGACATCTTTGGGGATGTCGATGAGGACTGGTCCGGGGCGTCCAGAACGGGCGATATGGAACGCCTCCTTGACGACGCGGGCGAGATCCTCGACCCGGGTGACCAGGTAGTTGTGCTTGGTGATCGGCATCGTGATACCCACGATGTCGGTCTCCTGAAAGGCGTCCTTCCCAAGCACGGTCGTCGCGACGTTGCCGGTGATCGCCACGATGGGGACGGAGTCCATCATCGCCGAGCAGATGCCGGTGACCAGGTTGGTCGCCGCCGGCCCCGAGGTGGCCAGGCACACGCCGACGCGATTACCGGCCCGGGCGTACCCGTCGGCGGCATGCGCCCCGGCCTGCTCGTGGCGGACGAGGATGTGCCGCAGTTCCGGGTAGTCGATGATGACGTTGTACAGGGGGAGTACGACGCCACCGGGGATGCCGAAGATCGTGTCGACACCCTCGCGGATGAGCGACTCGCAGAGGATCCGCGCGCCCGAGAGCCGCGTGCCCTCGGATCGCCCGTTGGAGTGCTGGGTCGATGCCCGTTCGGCTGGACTGATCGCCATGTCTTCCCCCTCGCCTGCTGGCCAAACAAAAAACCCGTCCCCGAAAAGGGACGGGTCTCTCTGCCCGCGGTTCCACCCTGGTTGGAGGTCGCGATCGCCGCGACTTCCCGCTCAGTGGCGCTCTATCGGTCGCCAACCGTCCCGTCGCCGGAATACGCTCGGGGGCGAGTTCACGAGAGGCCGCCGCCGGTTCTCACCTGTCCCGGCTCGCTGGAGGCGGACGCCGCGCTACTACTCCCCGTCGAAGCGGAGTCTTCTGCTTTGTGGCGCACTCTATCAGCGGGCCGCCGCGGCGGTCAACCGATTCCGAGTGGGGCGCCTCGGGCGATGGGTGGCTCGGGCGACCGACTGAGCCGTCTTGCTGCAGCAGCCTGGAACTCTGCACCGACCAGACCGCCAGCCAGCCCAACCCGTAGAGCAGGAGCAGTCCGATGAACGTCAGCCGCAGACGCGAGTCGGCGTAGCGGAGAACGGCGGCGAGCCGCGCCCTTACCGGGGCGTCGTCCGCCATCGGCCAGTCGCTCGGCATACCCGGCGTCGATGTGCCCAAAAGTCGGAGCCGCTGGCCCCCCACGGGCGGCGAGCCTTGGCGCGTCAGTTGGAGGCGAGAAGCCTGGATGCCGGTGAATGGCTGATACTATGGCGCCGCGATGCCGCGCGAGCGTCTGTTCCTTCTCGCGGGCTTCTTCTTCGGCTCGTTTGGCTGGAACGTCTGCTGGCCCTTCCTACCGTTGCGCGTTCAGGATGTGGGGGTCGGCGGTCTGGCCGAGGTCGCGCGTATCTCCGGATACATCGCGGGTGGTTCGAACCTCATCACGGCCGTGCTCGCGCCGTGGTGGAGCATGGCCGGGGAACGATGGGGTTTCCGGCGACAGGTGATCCGCGCCCACCTGGGTATGGGCACGGCGATGGGAGCGATCGGCCTGGCGCGCGTGCCGCTCGAACTCGTCGGCGCGGGCGCACTGCTGGGAATGCTCGGCGGGAACTACCCCCACTACATGGCGCTGGTCGCCATGCGCGCAGCGCCGAACGAAGTCGGTCGAGTCATCGGCGACCTCCAGGCCGCCGGCCAGTTCGGTGCGACGCTGGGGCCGCTCCTCGGCGGCGCGATCGCCAGCCAGTTCGGGGTCCCGGTCGCATTCTTCGCCGCGACCGCGATCTCCTTCGGCGCCGCCCTGATGATCGCTACCCAGGTCACCCCGGATCGCGGCCTCGGTCGTGCCCGCGAAGAGTCCGGCGGTCTGCGCGATTCGCTCCGCGACCCGCGTACCCGCTGGCTGATGGCGATCCTCGTAGTCGGCGACGCCGGTATTCAGGGACTGCGCCCGCTGATCCCGATCGTGATCGCCACGCGGACCGACAACCCGGGCGAGATCGCGGCCGTGACAGGGATCGGCGCGACAATGGTCACCGGCGGCGGCATCCTCTCCGCCCTCACTCTCGGTCGAGCGGCGAAGAACATCCATCCCCGGCGTATCCTGATCGTGTCTCTCCCCGTGGCATGCCTGTTCGCGGCGGCGATCCCCTTCGCGACCTCCATCCCGCTCCTGGTGGGGGTCTGGACGCTGCTCGGCATCGCCGGGGGCGCAATCTCGCCGTGCGTCTTCGCCTGGCTTGGCCGAAACGGTGCCGGCGGGTCTGGATTCGCCCTCCTCGCGAGCACCAGTATGCTCGGGTTCGCGATCGGCCCGGCATTGATGGGTCAACTGACCGTCTATGGGCTCGATCTGCCCTTTTACGGGGCGGCGGCCCTCGCGACGGTGACCATCGCGCTCATCGCGTTGTATCGCGATCGGGCCGGTATAATTGCGCCCGGTGATCCCCGATCTCCGTGAGTCGGGTTCTCCGCTCAGGGATGCCGCTCCTGCCGGTCAGAGCCGGAGCGACGGCGAGACGGACGAGGCCATCCGGCGGCGCGCCAGACTCGCCTGGGCGGTCCTCCTCGGCTCGTTCGCGCTGTTCCTGATCGCGCTCGGCGGCCTGATCTACGGGGCGACCTGGTATCGCGCCACCTCGCTGAGCGCGCGGGATGTTGTCCTCGATCAGATCATCGGCGGAACGGTGCTGTTTCAGACCGAGGAATCCATTCGGGAATCGGTCGCATCCCGGGGAATGGCGCTCAGCGAGGGCGATCGCATCCGGACGACGGGCGACGGGCAGGCGCTCCTGTCCCTGCCGGACGGATCCGTGGTGCGGCTGTGGCCCAACTCGCTCGTCCAGGTCCGACAGGCGCGCAGTTCGACGTATACCGAGGGCCAGAGCGTCGTGGTCTTGGGCCACCTCACCGGTCACATCCGGATCGATGTCTCGGTAAGTCCCACGTTGGAGCGCCGCTTCGAGGTCCAGACGCCGCAGGGACGCGCCCTGCTCCGCGAGGGTAGCTACCGCTTCGACGTGGGCCCGCAGGGGACCGAGATGGCGGTGCGGACGGGTTCCGCGTCGGTCACCGCATTCACGACAACGGTCGAAGCGCTGCGCCAGGAGCGCGTCATCATCGAGCGGAACGCGGCGCCCACCGTGCCCATGCCGGCCGTGCGCAACCTGCTCGAGAACGGGGACTTCCGACGCGGCTTCACCGGCTGGCAGATCGGCAGTCGGAACGAAGAGGACGGAGTGCCCGGCCAGGTCCAGCTCGTGGAGGAGGATGGCCGCTACGTCGCGCGGTTCCGCCGTACGAGCAGCCAGAAACATGGTGAGGCCTTCATTCACCAGACGATCAACCGGGACGTCCGCGATGAGACCGTGCTGACGGTGACATTCGACGCGCGGGTAACCAGTCATTCGCTCTCGGGTGGCGGGGTCCTCGGCACGGAGTATCCGCTGCTCGTGCGCGTGCGTTATCTCGACGAGTTCGGCAGCCAGACGGCGATCGTGCGCGGGCTCTATACCGCCAACCCGAGCGGCAACCCGACGACCCGCGGTACTCTGATCCCCGCCAATCAGTGGATGCCCGTGTCGGTGAACCTGTTCGACGAGCGGACGGTCCAGCCGAGGCCGGCGTTCCTGCTCTGGATCGAGATAGAGGCGAGCGGCTGGGAGTTTGAATCGCGGGTGACCGGGGTGCAGATTCTGGCGGAATGATCCCGCCAGGCGCCTCAATTGGTCTCGCGATTGACGGAGAGGACGCCGCGAATGCCCTCGAGCCGCGCCAGGATCCGGCCGAACGCCTGGATATCGGCGATCTCCAGCGTCGCGGTGATGGTGCAGGTCCGATCGGGGTGGCTCTGCGAGAGAACGCTGCTCATATTGATGCGCTCATCAGCGACGACCGCGGCGACATCCCGCATCAGCCCGTCGCGATCCCAGGCCTCGACCCGAATCTTGATCGGGTAGAGCGAGCGGGTCTGACCCCATTGGACCGCGATTAGCCGGGCGCGTTCATCCTTGTGGGCGATATTGGGGCAGTTGTCTCGGTGCACCGTCACCCCCGTGCCGCGGGTGACATACCCCACGATCGGTTCGTTCGGCACCGGTGCGCAGCAGGGCGCGAGGCGCGTGAGAAGGTCTCCTACCCCGGCGACGGTCACGCCGCCCGGGCTGGGCGCACGGGTCGGCCGCGGCGTCACGATCGTGGCCGGCGCGGGCTGCTGGTCGCCGAGGAGACGCATGGCGATCGACTGCGGACTCAGTTCTCCACAGCCGATCGCGACGAGGAAGTCGTCCAGGCGCTCGAACTTGAATAATGCGGCAAGATCCTCGTGACTCGTCTTGCTCAGACCGACCCGGGCGAGCTCCTTCTCGAGGAACTCTCGACCTCGGGCAAGATTCTCCTCGCGCTGCTGTCGGCGGAACCACTGGCGGATCTTCTCGCGCGCGTGGGCCGTACGAACGTAGTTGAGATGGGGATTCAGCCAGTCCCGGCTGGGCGCCTTCGGCGTCTTGGAGGTCTGAATCTCGACGATGTCGCCGTTGTGGAGCGGCGTATCAAGGCCGACAAGGCGATTGTTGACACGCGCGCCGGTGCAGCGATGGCCGATATCGGTGTGGATGCGATAGGCGAAATCGAGCGGGGTCGATCCGGCCGGCAGCTCGCGGATCTCACCCCGGGGCGTGAAGACGTATACCTGATCGCGGAATACGTCGGCTTTGAGTGACTCAACGAACTCCTCGGCGCCACCCACGACGTCCGACTGCCAGTCGAGCAACTGGCGCAACCAGGCGATCTTCTGCTCGTATTTGACGTCGCGCCCCTTCGCACCCTCCTTATACCGCCAGTGCGCGGCGATGCCGTACTCGGCGCTGACGTGCATGTCCCGGGTGCGGATCTGCACCTCGAGCGGACGCCCCTCCGGTCCGAAGACTGTGGTGTGGAGCGACTGATA
Organism: Chloroflexota bacterium; assembly: GCA_016875715.1. GTDB lineage: Bacteria > Chloroflexota > UBA6077 > FW602-bin22 > FW602-bin22 > VGOZ01. The sequence goes on from VGOZ01000025.1 coordinate 41,349, forward strand.
CATGCTGTCCTTGGGGTTGGCGATGTAGTCGTCGAACTGCCCGGCGATGGGGCGCCAGAGCTGGTGGACGATCCCCAGCGCGTGGTAGCAGTCCAGGTCGGTCTCGACGATGATCCGGATGGCGAGAAGGTCGTAGATGTTCGCGAATTCGACGCCGCGCACCTGCATCTTGCGCCAGATGCTGTAGATGTGCTTCGGCCGGCCGGCGACCTCGGCGGCGATGTGCGCCTGGGCGAGAACCTGCTTGAGCTGACTGGAGACCTGGGCGATGTACCGCTCGCGCTGGGCGCGGCGTGACTGGAGTCGACGCGCGATATCCCGGTACGTCTCCGGTTCGAGGTGGCGGAACGCGAGGTCTTCGAGCTCCCATTTGATCTGCCAGATGCCGAGTCGGCTGGCCAGGGGCGCGAAGATGTCCATCGTCTCCTGGGCGATCCGCCGGCGCGAGGCGGGTGCGAGAAAGTCCAGCGTGCGCATGTTGTGGAGACGGTCCGCCAGACGGATGAGCACCACCCGGATGTCGTCGGCCATCGCGAGGAACATCTTGCGGACGCTCTCGGCGGCGACCTCGTCGCGCGAGCCGCCGCGCTGGCCCGATTCCCCCAGGCGCTCCTCTGCGGCACGCAACTTCGTGACTCCGTCGACTAGTGCGGCGATGGGCGCCCCGAACTCTTTCTTAAGATCCGCGAGCGTCGTCGTCGTGTCCTCGGCGACATCGTGCAGGAGCGCGGCGATCAGGACGTCCGCATCCATCCGAAGGTCGCCGAGGATGACCGCCACCGCGACCGGGTGGACGATGTATGGCTCGCCCGATTTGCGCCGCTGATCGCCGTGCGCGCGTACGGAGAACACATAGGCACGCTCAATCCGCGCGCGGTCGGCCGGGGTGAAGAGACCTTCGATCTTCTCCCGTAACTCGCGCCGTGGGCCATCGTCGACGGCCGTGGGCGGGGCGGCGATCGCGCCTATCGCCGGCTCCATACCTTCGCCGCAGTATAGATACTGATCTGGGGGCACGGGCGTGTCAAGGGATGTCGTGTGGCTTTCGGATACCTAAAGTGAGTTCCCGGTGGAATCTACACGCCGGCGAGGGTCAGGTCGTCGCGGTCCAGGGCGGTGAAGCCGTAGACGGTGGGCGGGTTGGTGGCGGGAGTGACCT
>VGOZ01000026.1 GCA_016875715.1 Chloroflexota bacterium
TGAATGCCCTCTTCCTTCCCCCGCGTCACGGCCTCTATGCCGCCCATTCGGACCACCCTGATGCGGTATCTCCGTCAGGTGAGCCCGCTCGTCCAGCAAAACTCTATCGACGAAGCCGTGTGCGCCTGGGATGGCCGCGGGTTCGATGCGATAGCCGCCATCGAGCTGCGGTCGCGCATCCGGGCTGAGCTCGAGCTGTCGGTATCGCTGGGCGTGGCTACTTCCCCGTTGGTGGCGAAGATGGCCAGTGAGTCCGCCAAGGGAACGGTCACCGGAGTTCGTATCGTGTCCCCGGGTGACGAGCCTGCCTTCCTCGCTCCACTGCCGATCCGCGCGCTCGTCAGCATCGGTCCCCGTTCGGAGACGCGATTGAAGGCGGCCGGCATCACCACTATCGGCGAGATCGCCTCTCGCGACCTGGCCGATCTCGTCACCCTTTGCGGTCAATCGTACGGCCGATATTTTCACGCCGCCGCCCACGGCATCGCCGATGGGACGCTGACCGACAAGCGCGTCGCGCGCTCGATCAGCGCCGAGAGAACGTTCGCCACCGATACGGCCGAACGGGCGGCGCTCTGGCAGGCCCTGCGCGACCAGTGCGACGAAGTCGCGGTCCGCGTCCGCAACTCCGGAATGGTCGCGGCCGAGATCGCATTGAAACTGCGCTACGGCAACTGGCAGACGCTCACCCGGCAGATGCGTCTCATGGCCGCGAGCGATGATGCGGCGATCTTCGCCGCAGCGGCAGGGGCGTTGATGCGCCGTCACTGGGAGCGCGGTCGGCCGCTGCGTCTGCTGGGTGTTTGCGCCGGCAAGTTGGCCGCCCGCACGGTCGTCCAGGGGGCTCTTCCTCTTCAGGAACCTGCGTGAACGGACCGCGGTCCGGCATGGAAGCGTGGAGTCGGTCACAATGGCGCTGCCCTGGAGCAATCACTCCGTTTGATCATCAATCCCGCGGCCCGATCTGGGCGCGCCCGCGGACTGCTCTTGCCCATCCTGCCGTCGCTGCTCGCCCGAGGGTGGCGGGTCGATGCGGCGGAGAGTCGTAGCCATCAGGATCTGATCGATCTAGTCCACGAGGCAGTCAATCGGGGGTGCCATACCGCGGTTGCCATCGGCGGTGGCGACGGTTCAGCGACCGCGGCCGCCCAGGCTCTGCGCGGTCAGGTCGTTCCGCTCGGCATCCTTCCCCTCGGCACGGGGAACGACTTTGCGCGGGGCCTGGGTATGCCGCTCGATCCGCGGATCGCGGCGCGCGCGCTCGTGCCGGGTCGGACCCGGACGATCGATCTCGGCGAAGTCACCGCGCTGACCACCGGCGAGACGCGGACCTTCGCCTGTGTGGCCGGCATCGGCCTCGACGTTTTCGCGCTCGAGGCCATCGCGCGAGTTCCCTGGCTCACCGGCCGACTCAAGTACACCTATGGCGGACTCCGCGGGCTCCTCTCGTACGAACCGCAGCATGTCCGCGTCACGGTGGATGGTCAGGAGTTCTCCGACGAGGTGATGTTCGTCGCGATCACGAACACGCCGACGTACGGTGGCGGGATGCGGATCAACCCGGGCGCGCTGATGGATGACGGCACGCTGGACGTCTGCATCGTGCGGCGCACTTCGCGGCCGCGCCTGATCTCCCGGTACCCGCTCGTCTATGCAGGGCGGCATGTGGGGCTGCCGGAGGTTTGGCAGGCACGCGGGGGGCGCGTCGAGATTGCGTCCGGCCGTCCAATGCGGGTCTGCATCGACGGGGAGATCACGAGCCTCACCACCCCGATCAGGGTCGAGATCGTTCCTCGCGGACTGGTGGTACTTACACCGTCGCCGGGAGATCCGTGATGGCAGAGTCGGGCCGTGCGATCTGGTCAGGTGACGATGCGATGTCCTGGAGTGGCAGCAGGTGCCCATTGGCGCCTTGGCGGACGATGGTTCCCCTGCCAAGGCTCGCGTTCCAAAGTACTTCGCTGAGGCTTGCGTTGGGAACCTGGTAGTCTCGCCAGGCGGTCACGGATCGCCTCGCGACCATGGTCAGGAAATAGGAGATCACCCCGCCGTGCGTGACCACCGCGACGCTCTCGCCGGCGTGCCTCGCCGCAATGGCGTCGAGCACGGTCCGGACTCGGCCGGCAAAGCCCGACCGTGATTCGCCGCTGGGCCACATGAACTCTCGATCGAGCGCGAACTCGGTGGCAAGAAACTCCGGGTGGAGGCGCTCGATCTGTTGCAGTGGCCACCCCTCGAACTCGCCGAAGTACATTTCCCGGAGATCCTCTCGCAGCAGGATCGGTCGATGAATACGCCGGGCAATTGCGTCGGCAGTCCGCCGAGCCCGTATCAATGGACTCGAGTAGATCGTCGTCACCGGATGAGCCCGCACGATCTGCTCGGCGACCGCCGCGGTCTGCCGCTCGCCCCGTGGCGAGAGCAGCGAATCGGTCCACCCGGAGAGGCGCATCTCGACGTTGTCCTCGGTCTCGGCGTGGCGCACGAGCAGGAGCAGACTCTCCACCCTCGAAGTGTCGCCGCGGCCTCAGTTGCCCAGCAACGTCATGCCGCCACCGGCGTCGGCGCACGATCGCCATAGAGGTCGCGTAGCAGCGCCGGGTCGACGGAGTCCCACGCTCCCCGGCGCGTGGGACTCGTTGCGCCACGCGAGCCCGGCAGTGTCCGGATGATTTCCCCGACTGTCGCCGAGTCTGCGCCAGGCGCCGCCTCGTCGAGCCACCAGACCCATTCGGCGATCTGGCGGGAAGGCGGGACCGTGATCTCCGGGATCTCCGCGCCGAGCAGATTCCAGGTCCGGTCGAGCCTATCCACCATATCGGCTGCCCATTGGATGCCGGGCTGCGCCACGATCAGGCGCAGGGCCGGAATCGACGGCAGGATTCCGTGGAAGACCGCACTGGTCAGGTGCGCCTGCAAAGCGTGCGCGCGCGCAATCGGGATCTCCAGCGTGGTCGCAACCGGCCCCACACCGGTGAGACGCTCGCCACCGTGACTGTCGATCAAGACCGGTAGACCCTGTCGTGCCGCCGTCACAAAGAGGGGTCGATTGGCATGGTGGCCGGCGAGGTAGCCACCGCCGGTAGGAAACCGGACCTGCGCGAAAAACGGTGTTCTGGCACAGCGCGCGATCTCTGCCTCGACAATCGATGCCTCGATCGTCGCGACGAAGATCGTCCCGCGCAGGCCGGTTGCCCGATCGAGATAGGTCTCGATCAGCCAGCCATTCGTGGCCAGCGCGAGCGCCTCTGCGAAGCCGTGCTCCAGTCGGCGCGAGAGCGAGGGCGCCGCGACGAGGACAGCACCGTCCAGCCCCGCCTCATCCAGGCGACGCTGAAGGTCGTCCGTACGCGCCGCCGGTGGATCGCGCCGATCGTTCACGGCAGAGAAGACCCCACGCCATCGGTCGGGTAGCCGCGGGGCGAGTTCCTCCGCGCTCGGTCCCGGCACCGTGAGCGCGCAATCGACCCTCATCGCTCGCCGTCTCCCAGGCGCGGATACCAGTCCCAGGCGTTCGCCGCCTCGATCGCGTGGGCCCGCGCGGGCCCCAGCCCCTTCAAGACCTCCGTTGGATCGGACCCATGGACATGCGGGAAGTCCGAGGTGAACAGGAGGAGATCGGCGAGTCCGGCCGAGGCGATCTCGTCGCGAACCACGTCGTTAGACGCGTATCCAGGGGTGAGGCCGAAGCGGGTGTGGGCACGGATCATTGTCGACGGGAGTTCCGTACCTCTGGCGAAACGCCGGTGCATTCCGCGGGCAGCACGATCGAGTTCGCCCATCAGGGGACCTACCCACCGCCAACCCATCTCGAGGAACGTCAGGCGAAGTGCGGGGAATCGGCCGAAGACGTCGTGGCCCACCAGGCTGGAGATCTGGACCTGTGCGATCGCCGCCATGCCGGCGTATTCCTCAACGTAGAGATCGTCCCATCCATCGCCCGACATCGCATTGCCCGGTGCCCCGCCGAAGTGCACGCCCACGGGCAAATTGTGGCGTACCGCTGCCTCGTAGATGGGGTTGAACAGAGGGTCGCCAAGGCCGACCCGCGTCCGCACGGGCAGCAGCACCTGAACGAACCCTCGATTGCCCGCGACGCGGTCGATCTCCGCCGACGCCATGCTCGGTTGCTGAACATTCACAACGATCGAAGCGCGAAAGCGCGCGTCGGCGGAGAGCCACCGGTCGGCGACCCAATCGTTCACGGCTCGGGCAAGCGCGTGGGCGGTGTCAGGATTGTGGACGGAATCGACGGCGTAGAGGCAGTTGAGGATCGCCTGATCGTCCGGGCCCCGGAGAACTGCGCCTGCCAGGCTGGCCGGTTCGCTCACGGTCGCGTCGACGGAACCGCCGTTTGGGTAGCCCTTCGGGTACGAGGTGTCCACCGGACCCCGGAACGCAGATTGGGTCATGTACTCGACCCAATGCGCGCTGAGGTAGGGGAACAGCGTTTCCACCCGCGGAATGGCGGGATGCACGTCGCAATCGACGACTCTCCGCGTGATGGGGGATGTCGCACTGTCCATCGCGCGGCGATTCTATGTTCCGCGAGCGGCGTCTAGCGCCGCGCCCGGAAGCGTATTCCCATCACGACACCCGTCGCGAATCCCCCCACGTGGGCCCAATAGGCGATCGTCTCCTCGCCCGACCCCTCCCCGACGGTGGCAAGGCCGCTCCCGAGTTGGCTCACGAACCAGAGTCCGAGCCACAGTACGGCAGGCACGCGAACGATCCACGGAATGAATACGAGCGGCACGAGCGTGCTGACCCGCGCGCCCGGGTACAACACCAGGTACGCTCCGAGGACTCCACCGATCGCACCGCTCGCGCCGATTGCGGGGATTCCCGAAGTCGAATTCGTGGCGATCTGAAGGCCGTTCGCCACCACCCCGCTCGCCAGGTAGAAGAGCAGGAAGCGGACATGTCCGAATCGATCCTCGACGTTATCAGCAAAGATGTAGAGAGCCAGCATGTTCCCGGCGAGGTGGAGTAACCCCCCATGGAAGAACTGGGAGGTCACGAGCGTATAGAGATCGGGACCGAACGGTGGCGCGAGGAGTCGGGCGGGTACCACGCCGAATATCCAGATTTGCCACGTCTGCTCGCGCGCCGATGCGGGTAGCTGGTACAGAAAGAAGACCGCCAGGTTCGCGGCCAACAGTCCAAACATAACGAGTGGGAAGCTCCGCGAGGGCACGTCGTCCTTGAGCGGGATCATCCGGCGGCTCCCCCGGCCGTTTCTGCGGCGACGATCGGATGCCGAACCCGCCGAAGCGGTACCTCCGGAATCAGAATCGTCGCGACCAGCGCGGCGATGACCGCGATCGCCCCGGCCAGGAATGCGACCGAAAGGGCCTCGCCCACCGAGGATCTCAGCGCGGCGATCACCGGGTCCGGAAGTCCGATGGTACCCTGCGCGACTCTGTCGAGGAGAACGCCCGGATCGGCGATAGGCGCGGTGAGCGGATCGTCCGCCGGCAGCGTGGAGAGAAGCGTCGGGCGGAGGGACTCCATACGCTGTGTCACGTCATCGTTCGATCGCGCCGTGACATAGGCGCCCAAGATCGCGGCGCCGAACGTGCCGCCGATCTGGCGGAAGAACTGCGCCGCCGCGGTGGACGCGCCAAGGAGTCGTGGTTCGGCGGCGTTTTGCACCACGATCGTGAATACGGGCATCACGCCGCCAAGCCCCAGGCCCACGAGGCCGAGGACGGCGCCGACGGATTCGAGCCGCGCGTCCGCGCCGAGGCGGCTAAGCGCGATCAAGCCGACCGCCATGGTGGCGAGTCCTCCCAGCGCGAACGCCCGATAGCGTCCGGTCCGCGTGATCAGCAGGCCGGAACCGCCGCTCGCCACGATCATCCCGAGCATCATGGGGAGAAGCACGCTCCCGCTGTCGCTCGCGGATCCGCCGAGCACGACCTGCACGTAGAGGGGCACGAAGAGAATCACGCCGAACATCCCCACGCTGAGGAGGAAGGAGGCGACGATGCTGAAAGCGATACTCCGCGTGCGAAAGAGGGAACCCGGTATCAAGGGCTCCGAGGCACGTCGCTCGGCGTTGATGAACGCGATGCACGAAAGGATGCCCAGGATCAGCAGCGGGCCAATCCAGGGGGACCGATCCGGGTGCCTGTCACCGAGGAGCGAGAGAGCCAGCAACAGGGGTACGATCGTGCCGATCAGAGTGGCCGCTCCCCAGCCGTCGATCGGACCGCGCCGTTCGGATCGCCCGAGATCGGGGAAGAACCGCCAGACGACGAGGAGCGCGATCGCCCCCAGTGGCAAATTGACATAAAAGCAGTAGCGCCAGGAGGTATGGTCGGCGAGGTACCCGCCCAGAGGAGGACCAATCAGCGCCGCCATGCCGAAGACTGCCGCGAACAACCCCTGGATCCGCCCGCGCTCGGCCGGAGGGAACAGATCGCCGATCACGATGAAGGCGATCGCCATCACGATACCCGCGCCGACACCCTGCACGAGACGAAAGAGGATGAGCGTCGTCATGTCGCTCGCCGCGCCACAGAGAGCGGATCCAGCCAGGAAGATCATCAGGCCAGCGAGGTAGAACATGCGCCGGCCGAACATGTCCGAAAGTTTGCCCACGATCGGCACGATCGTCGTCGAGGCGACCATGTACGAGGTCGTCACCCAGGCATACCGCTCGAACCCCTGCAGATCCGCGACGATGCGAGGCATCGCCGTTCCCACGATGGTCTGATCGAGCGCGGCCAAGAGCATCACCAACATCACACTCCCGAGCGTGAAGGTGATGGATCGGCGCTCCGCCGGGTTCACTTTCTGGCGCGCGTTGCCGTTCGGCGCCTTCTCACGCCGCTGGATGTCTCGGAGGCCCGGCCGTTCGATCCACCAGCCGGGTCGGCGCGCTGGAGGCACAGGGTCTTGCCGTCCTCGCACGCGACGATGACGAGGTCGCCCGACTGAATCCTTGCGGCCAGGACCGCCTCGGCGAGGGGGTTCAGAATCTGCCGCTGGATCGCTCGTCGCAGGGGGCGCGCGCCGAACGCGGGGTCAAAGCCCGAAGCGAGGATGACCTCGCGCGCCTCGGGGGTGACCTCCATCGTCAGTTTCTGCGCCGCGAGGCGCTTGACAACCTCTCGTAGCTGGATCTCGACGATCTCGGAGATATCGTCTCGATCGAGCAGGTCGAACACGAGGACTTCATCCACCCGGTTCAGGAATTCGGGGCGGAACTCCTCGTACAGGGCGGCGACCATGCGGTTCCGCAGTTCCTCGGGATGATCCAGGCCGATCTGCGCAGCGTGCTGAGACCCGACGTTCGACGTCATGATGAAGACGGTGTTCCGGAAGTCCACTGTGCGACCAAGGCCGTCGGTCAACCTGCCCTCGTCGAGGATCTGCAGGAGAATGTTGAACACATCCCCGTGCGCCTTCTCGATCTCGTCGAGAAGCACGACCGTATACGGGCGGCGCCTGACCGGCTCGGTCAACTGGCCGCCCTCACCGTAGCCGACATATCCGGGTGGCGCCCCGATCAGGCGGGCCACCGAGTGCTTCTCCGAGTATTCCGACGCATCGAGGCGCAGCAGCGCGGCGTGATCGTTGAACAGGAACTCAGCGAGCGTGCGGGCAAGTTCGGTCTTCCCCACGCCGGTGGGGCCGAGGAAGATGAACGACCCGAGCGGTCGGTTTGGATCCTGCAAGCCAGCGCGTGCGCGGCGAATCGTCTCGGAGACGGCGCGCACAGCCGGTTCCTGACCCACAACTCGCGCGCGCAGGCGATCCTCCATCTTGAGGAGGGCCGTCATCTCCCCCTCGAGCATCCGCGTGACCGGGATGCCCGTCCACCGGCTCACGTCTTCGGCGATCTCCTCCTCGTCGACTTCCTCCTTGAGGAGGCGGGGTCCAGTTCCCTCGGGTCGTGCGTCCAGGCCCGCCTCGGCGTCGCGCAGGTCGCGTTCGAGCTGGGGCAATTTCGTGAAGCGCAGGTCGCCGGCAAGATCGAAGTTTGAGGCGCGCTCCGCCTCTTCAATCTGGTGTCGGGCCTCGTCGATCGACCGCTTGATCTCGCGGACCTTCTGCAGTTCGGCCTTCTCGGTCTGCCAGCGCGTGAAGATGCGATCGCGCTCGCCGTTCGCGGTGCCGAGTTCTCGCTCAATGCGCGCGAGGCGTTCCGCCGCCGATGCGACGACGCCAGACTCTTTCCTGGCGACAGCCCGTTCGGACTCGAGTTGCACGATCCGCCGCTCGACCTCGTCCAGCGCCGCAGGCACGGAGTCGATCTGCATGCGGAGCCGAGCCGCGGCCTCGTCGACGAGATCGATCGCTTTGTCTGGCAGGTGTCGGTCGGCGATGTAGCGGCTGCTGAGGTGCGCAGCCGCGATGAGCGCCGCGTCCTGGATCAGGACGCCGTGATGCACTTCGTACCGCTCGCGCAGCCCACGCAGGATGCCGATCGTGTCTTCGACCGACGGTTCGGCGACGAAGACCGGCTGGAAGCGTCGCTCGAGAGCGGCATCCTTCTCGATGTGTTTGCGGTATTCATCCAGTGTCGTGGCGCCGATGCAGCGGAGTTCGCCACGAGCGAGCATGGGCTTGAGCATGTTCGACGCGTCGATCGCGCCCTCAGCTGCCCCCGCGCCGACGATGGTGTGCACCTCATCGATGAATACGATGATCTGGCCCTGCGCGTCGGTGATCTCGCGCAGGAGTCCGCGCACCCGCTCCTCGAACTCGCCGCGGTATTTCGTGCCCGCGACGAGGCCGCCCAGGTCGACCTGGTAGATGCGCTTGGAGCGGAGCCCCTCAGGCACATCCCCACGGACGATGCGCCAGGCGAGCCCCTCCACGATGGCGGTCTTGCCGACGCCCGGTTCGCCGATCAGCACGGGATTGTTCTTCGTCCTTCGGGAGAGGATCTGGATCACACGGCGGATCTCGTTGTCGCGGCCGATCACGGGGTCGAGCTTGCCCTGCTGCGCGTGCCTGGTCAAATCGCGGCCGAACTGGTCGAGCGTCTGTGTTCGGGAGTCGAACCCCTGCGTCGATTGTTCGGCCAGCCGCTGCTCGGCCAGCGCCCCGTACAGCCGCTCCTGGGTGACGCCGCGTTCCATCATGATCCGCACGGTCTCGCCGCCGACGCGGAGATCGACGGCGGCGATGAGCAAGTGATCGGCGCTCACCATCGGGTCGCGCAAGCGCTCCGCCTCGCGCGAGGCGAGGTCCACGACGCGATAGAGCCGCGGCGACGTGAAACCACCGGGCACGTCGCTCGTCTTGGGTAGCCTGCGGATGACGGCCTGAACGTCGCGCCGAATGGCCTCGCAATTCAGGCCAAGAGACTCGATCAGCGTGATGACCGGCCCACCCTTCGCGGAGACGAGAGCCGCGAGGAGATGTTCGGGTTCGACGCTGAAGTTGTGGTTCCGCTCCGCGATGCTATGGGCGGTCTCCATCGCCTCTTGCGCGGACTCGGAGAAAGGCTTCTCGCTCACCGTGGAGTGATCCTGTATTTGGTGCGGGGAGTGTAGATGCCACCGGTACGAAGCGTTGTCGGTCTCCCTCAAGGGCCGTGCCCATCGCGTTCGCCGGTCCGAACCGGACGATGCCTGATCGCAACCTACCGCGATCCATCCCTTGGGAGCCTCCGTACAATCGATGCGTGCATCACCGGGAGGTTCACGTGGGCCGAGCCCGATCTCGACGAGCGTTCCTGAGGCTCACCGCCGGTCTGGGCTTCCTGTGGGCTTGTGCCCCGACGGCTCCGACCACCGCGCCGCCGGCCGAACCAGCATCCGCGGTGCCCGCGGCCCGGACATCGCGGGTTCTCTGGTCCAACTGGGCCGTCGATGCGGGCTCACTGGCCAGGCTCGCCGAGCAGGAACGAACGTTCGAGGCTGCGCACATCTCGATCGATCTTGAGCTTCAGAACACGCCTTCCGCCGAGTACATGACCCGTCTCCTCGCCTCCTTCGCGGCTGATCAGGCGCCCGATGTGATCCGTCTGAACACCGAACAGTTGACCATCTTCGTCTCTCGCGATCAGATCGTCGATCTGGATCCCCTGGCGAAGTCGATGCCGAGCGCCTGGCTCGCGCGCACCGACATCAAGCCCGGTCTGGTCGAGCGGTTCCGCCTGGGGAAGGGCCTGAGCGCCCTGCCGTATGGCGGCGACATGGACGCGCTGTATGTCAATAGGTCGCTTTTCAAGGACGTGGGAGAGGAACCGCCACCGGCCGACTACACGGACCCGTCCTGGACCTACGCTCGGGCACTGGCGCTCGCGCAGAAGCTGACGCGCAGGCGGGACGGTATCGCCCAGTCGTTGGGCATCGATATTGGCGGTTACCGATACGAAGGCCACGTCGAGAACGCCGGAGGAAGCTGGTTCACTGCCGATGGCACGAAATTCGCCGGGCACGAGGGGGGTGCCGTCGCGGCAATCGACTGGCTGGCATCACTGCTCCTCAAGCACCGCGTCGCGGCAGTCCCCGCCACCGACGAGGCCCGCTCGTTCGCGTTCGCCACAGGGAAACTCGCGATGTCGTGGTCCGGTGTCTCCCAGGTCAGCAATCGGCTGGCTGACGTGGGCGAGCGATTCGAGTGGGATGTGTACCCGGTACCGCGGTGGGGCACGAATCCGCGGGTGGTGAAGAGTGGCTTTAGTGCGCTTACGCTCGGTACGCGGAGCAAGGAGCGTGATGCAGCCTGGCAGCTCCTCCATTTCATCACTGGCCCGGTCGGGTCGCTGCCAGACGTCGAGACCGGGTGGTCGCTTCCCGTGTTCACTTCGCTTGACAGCCGGTACTTCTCTCGAGTCGGTACGACGAAGAACCTGCGGGTGGCACTCGATGGCCCGGCCTATCCGTCGAAGTTCCCGATGTGGACGAACAAGAACTACGCCGAGGCGTGGCGGGCGGTCCAGCGAGCCATCGATGTTGTGTTCCAGGGTAAGGAGACGGCCGGGGACGCGCTGGGCTCGATCCGTGCGCAGGTGGAAGAACTGCTCGCCCGGTCCTAGTCGCGAGCGCCTTGCCGCGGCCCGATTCGCCGACCTACGAGGGGGCGAGCGCCTTCTCGTACTGCCAGAAGCAGCGATCGATCCGCGCGCCCACGTGGTCGGCGTAGAAGCCCTTCGGACCCACCCACTGAATGTCGCAGCGCGGGAACCCAGCCGACCGTAAATCGGCCAGGCAGCGCCGGAGCAGGAGCGCGCCGATCCCGAGGCCACGGAGCGATGGATCGGTCTGCATGGGGCCGAACTGCGCCGGGCCCGAAACCGAGTGCGTCGCGAATGCGACGATTGCGTCGCCCTGCAGCGCGATGTGCGTCGAGATCGGTGCGCGCCGAAATGACCGGGCTACCTCGACGCGCCAGTTGGGACTCATCGCCGCCACTGCGAGGCGGTCTCGGTCTCCGTGCTCGAGCCGTCGAATGACGATACCTCGCGTCGCCAACGACACCTCCGCCTCAGAGGTGTCCAGGCGCGCGTGGGTGAGGTCGACCACCATGTTGCAGGCGGCGTGCTTCTGTTCGTACCCCCGTCGCTCGAGCATGCTGACCATGTCCGTGAGGCGGAAGTCCACGCCAGGGCGCAGGTAGTAAGGCGCATCATGGAAGATGCGGCAGGTGCGGGCACCTCGCTGGCCGAGTCGATCTTCGAGTTCACCAAGCAGACGGCTGCCGATTCCGCGCCGTCGCCACTCCGGTGCGACGGCGAACAGTTTTGCGTGCCCTCGTTCGCCTCGGCGCACTCCCGCGATTGCGCCGGCGAGCGCACCATTCGCCCAAGCGGCGATGAGCAACGCGCGATCGAAGTCCATGTCTTCGAACACGGCTTCGCGGAGTTGGTCGAGCGGGAAGCGATCGACCGGTGAGGCGCGATCGATCAGCGCTGCTACCGCGCCCAGACCGTCGCTGCCCCACCCATCGAGGACGATGTCAGCGCGCTCGGGCACGTTTCCCTCCCCGTCCGCGAATCCGCCTAACCGTATAATGCCGGCCACCTCGATGTCGGTCGGCACCTCGCTCGGCAAGATTGCGGTGTCGCTCGGTCGGCCGGCCCAGGCCCAGTATCAGCCGCTGCACCCGGGTCTAATGACCGACATGTACCATCCGGACAGCGCCTACGTCGCCTGGGTGAACAGGCGCAACGACATCGTCACGTTCGACCTCTACGCCCGCCGCGCGCCGTTCGGCGGAGCCTACCTCCTCTTTGCGGGCCTCGAGACAGCGCTCCATTTCGTCCGTGACTTCCGGTTCACCGACGAGGACGTTCGCTTCCTCGCCCAGATACGCGACTACGACCGTGGATACCTGGAGGAACTGCGCAACTTCCGTTTCAGCGGCGAGATCATTGCGATGCCCGAGGGTTCAGTCGCGTTCCCTGACGAGCCACTCCTGCGGGTGACCGGGCCTTTCCGCGAAGCGCTGCTTCTCGAATCGGGCCTGCTCAATTCGATAAACCTGGCCACGCTCATCGCGACGAAGGCGGCGCGCATCGTGCAGGTCGCGCGCGGGCGGCGTGTAGCCGAGTTCGCGTTGCGCCGCGCCCAGGAGCCGTTCGTGGTGACCCGATCCGCCTATATCGGCGGCATGTCATCGACGTCGTTTGTCGCGGCGGCGTTCGAGTATCGGCTGCAGGCAACGGGCACGATTCCGCACGCTCTGGTCCAGTTGTTCGATAGCGAGCGAGAGGCCTTCGCAGCGGTCGCGGCCAGCTTCAATCGCTACACACTGGTGCTCGATACCTACGATGTCCGTCAGGCCATCGCCAACGCGATCGATGTCGCCCGCGAGTATCACGATCGGCTCGGACACACTCTGGCCGCGGTCCGACTCGATTCTGGCGACTTCGATTGCGATGCGCGGATCGTCCGTGCGGCGCTCGATCGAGCCGGACTGACCTCGACACGCATCGTCGTCAGCGGAGACCTCGACGAATTCTCGATCCACGATCTCGTCACACGGGGAGCACCGATCGATGCGTTCGGTGTCGGTACCCGGATCGGCGTCGGTGCTGGATCGGTCGAGCACGGCGTTGCCGGCGGCGCGCTCGGCGGCGTGTACAAACTCGTCAACGTCGAGACCGCCTCGGGCGATACGCCGCGAATAAAGACCGCCGGCGATAAGACCACCTGGCCGGGAAAGAAGGAGGTCTACCGGGTCGGCGCTTTCGATCACGATGTCGTCGCCCTCGAGGGTGAGTCGCGCCCACCGGACTCGCAGCGCCTCCTCCGCCCCGTCGTCCAAGACGGTGCGCTCCTCGCTGGCTCGCTCCCGCCGCTCTCGGAGATCTGGGAGTTCGCCCAGCAGAATCTGCGCGACCTCCCCGAGCCGTTCCACGCGCTCACGAACGGTGCGCGCTACGACGTGCGCTTCAGCGACGGGTTGCGATCGCTTCGCGAGGAGTTGCGATCGCACGTCGAGTCGAACGGTCGCGGCGCCACCGAGGCGATCCCGCCCCGGTAGAGTGCTCGGGTTACATTGCCCGAATAAAGGCGCGCGAGGGCGGGTGCCAAACGTCGCTATCCTCCCTGGCCGGGAGGGCTGATCCAACGTGACTGACACGAGTGCCCGCAAGCGGCGATCCGACATCGCCATCTCCGAAACCTGGAATATCACCTCGGTCTTCGCCGAAGACGCCGCGTTCGATAGGACCTTCGCACAACTGGAAGCTGCGATACCCCTGCTCGCGCCGATGTCCGGAACGATCGGTCGATCTGCCGAGGATCTCCTCGCCGTCTTCATGGCCCGCGACGCGATCGGTGAGCCGCTCGAACGACTCAACGTCTATGCCAGCATGGTGCACGACGTCGATACGGCGGATCCTCGGGGCCAGGCGCTGGCGAGTCGGGTGGAGGGACTCTGGGCGCGATTTGGCGCCGCCAGCGCTTTCATCGCGCCGGAGATGCTCCAGATCCCGGCTGAGACGCTGGTGCAGTGGCGGGATTCACTCCCGGGACTGGCGCCGTATCGACGCACGATCGACGAGACGTTGCGCCTGCGCGATCACGTCCGATCGACCGAGGTCGAGGCCGTCCTCGCCGAGATGACCGAGGTTCGCGGTGCGGCAAGCGATATCACCGGCCTCCTGCGAAATGCTGATATGCAGTTTCCGTCGATCCGCGATGAGACGGGTAAGTCGATTCGGCTCAGCGAAGGCCTGTATCGCGTCCTCTTGGAGAGCCCTAACCGCCGCGTCCGCCGGTCGGCATTTCACGGCATCCTGGGCACGTATGGACGCTTCAAGAATACGCTGGGGGCAGGCCTCGCCCGAAGTGTGAAGGGCGATGTGGTGGATGCAAGGGTGCGACGGTATAGCTCGGCGGTTGAGGCATCCCTCAAACCGCGCGACGTGCCCATCGAGGTCTATCGCACTCTCGTGCGGACATGCCGGGCGAACCTCCATGTGCTCCACGACTACCTGCGCCTGCACAGGAGTGCACTGAACTACCGCACCCTCCATCCGTACGATCTGTTCATATCGATCGTGTCCGAGCAGCAACGCGATAGCTACAGCTATCAGCGCGCGGTCGACGTCGTCATCGACTCCACCGCGCCCCTGGGCCGCGAGTACGGCCAGATCGCGCGGAAGGGATTGACCGAGGATCGCTGGGTCGATATTCACGAGACTCAAGGGAAGAGGTCAGGCGCTTACAGCGGCGGATCGTACGGCACGCACCCATTCGTCCTCCTGAACTTCCGCGGCACCGAGACCGACGTGTTCACCCTCACCCACGAACTCGGTCATTCGATGCATTCGTGGTATACCCGGCAGACTCAGCCCTATCCGACCGGCGACTATCCGATCTTCCTCGCCGAGGTCGCCTCGACATTCAACGAGGAACTCCTCCGCCAGCACATGCTCGACCAGGCGACGGACCAACCGATGCGTCAGGCGGCGCTCATCGGCGCGGCTCTCGACGATTTCCGCGGCACGTTCTTCCGCCAGACGCTTTTCGCCGAGTTCGAACTCGAGATCCACGACCGGGTAGAGCGAGGTGAAGCCCTCACCGCGGAATCGATGACCGAGCTCTATCGCCGCCTCAACGAGGAGTACTACGGCGCGGTCGTCACGATCGACCCCGTGGTCTGGACCGAATGGGCGCGCATTCCCCACTTCTACTGGGCGTTCTATGTCTATCAGTACGCTACGGGACTGGTGGCGGCTATCGCGCTGGCCCAGCGCGTCTTGAGCGGCACTCCCGGCGCCGTGGAGAAGTATCTTGGCTTCTTGAAGGCGGGCAGTTCGGCCGATCCCCTCACGGTCCTTCGTGCCGCGGGGATCGATATGACCACGCCGGCACCGATCGAGAGAGCGCTCGGCCTCTTCGCCGAGCGGACCGCCCACCTGCGCTCCCTTCTGGGCGTGTCCGCTTGAGCGATCCCAGGCGCGAGGCAGCCGCGCCCGTGCATGGCGTGGCGCTCTATGCCCTGGAAGGCATCCCGGAGATCCGGCCCGGCGACGACATCGTGCGCGAGATCCTCGCCTCGGCAGATCGCGGACCGGGTATCGGGCCCGGCGATATCCTCGTCGTTACCCACAAGATCGTCTCGAAGGCCGAGGGCCGTCTGGTCGATCTGGCCGGGATCGTCCCCTCGCCGTTCGCAGCCGCGTTCGGGCAGACCTGGGGCAAGGATCCGCGGCAGGTCGAGGTGGTCCTGCGTGAGGCACGGCGAATCGTCAAGATGGCGAATGGCGTCCTGATCACTGAGACGAAGCACGGCCTCATCTGCGCCAACAGCGGTGTCGATGCGTCCAATGTCCCGGGCGATTGCATTGTCTGCCTGCTGCCCCTCGATCCCGATGCGTCCGCAGAGCACGTGCGCCGAGCGATCGCCGAGCGTACCGGTCGCGAGGTCGCGGTCATCATCTCGGACTCCTTCGGGCGCGCCTGGCGCAACGGGATTGTCAATGTCGCGATCGGCGTCGCGGGCATGGATCCGTTCGCGGACTACCGAGGCCATAACGATCCGCACGGCTACCCGCTCGTGGCGAGTCGTCTGGCGATCGCCGACGAACTGGCTGCCGCGGCCGAACTCGTGATGGGCAAACTCGATGCGCGGCCGGTGGCAATCGTGCGCGGGTACGCTTACGGCGCCCCTAGCGAAGGAGCCTCGCACGGACGCCACCTGATCATGGACGCGGCGAGGGACCTGTTCCGATGAATATCAGCCTCGATCTGAAGGAGTTCACCTGGCCGGGTGGCCCAGCGGCCATCGGAAAGACGATGGCCTCGATCGCACAACGCGCCGAGGCTTCCGGCTTCTATGCCATCTGGGCGATGGATCACTTCCTCCAGTTGCCCTTCTTCGGGCCAGCCGAGAACGACATGCCCGAGTGCTACAGCCTGCTCAACTTCATCGCCGGTCACACCGAGCGAGTCAAACTGGGCGTGATGGTTACCGGTGTGACCTACCGTCATCCTGGCTTCCTAGTCAAGCAGGTCATCACCCCTGGATGTCCTCTCCGGCGGTCGCGCGTACGTCGGAATCGGCGCGGCATGATTCGAGCGCGAACATGCCGGCCTGGGTTTCCCATTCCCCCCGCTCGCCGAGCGCTTCCGCCGTCTCGAGGAAACGCTCCAGATCGCGCGGAAGATGTGGTCGGGCGATCGCACACCTTTCGAGGGTCGGTACTACCAGTTGGCCGAGCCGATCTGCGAGCCACGGCCGGTGAGCCGGCCGTGGCCGCCCATCCTCCTCGGGGGATCGGGC
Organism: Chloroflexota bacterium; assembly: GCA_016875715.1. Taxonomy (GTDB): domain Bacteria; phylum Chloroflexota; class UBA6077; order FW602-bin22; family FW602-bin22; genus VGOZ01. The sequence continues at coordinate 16,702 of VGOZ01000026.1, forward strand.
GAGCAGAAGACGTTGCGCTTCGTGGCGCGCTATGCCGATGCCTGCAACGTTTCCGGCGCGGATTGATACGAACAACGGCATGACCCGGCACGTGCGCAGCACGTTCTTCCCGCGCTGAGGCATAAGCTGGACGTTCGGCGCGAGCACTGCCATGCCGAGGGACGTGCCTACGACGCGATCGAGAAGACCACGAACCTGCGCGTGCGCCTCTCGCGGGATGGTCGAAATGGAACCTACACGCCGGAGACTGCCCTGGAACTGTTCAGCGGCTACGGCGGACTTGGCTTCACCCACGCGAACTGCATCATCTCGGATATGCACGATCCGGGAACCCTCGAACTCTGGGGAGAGTGGGTGATTCCGGCGGCAAAGCGCCTGTAGGATCGGATAGTCCGAGAGGCTTCCTCGATCTGGTAATGAAGCTGCGCGAGGCGGAGCAGCGACCCTACACGCAGCGCGATACGCCGATCTTCACCTGCATCGCCATACGATGAACGAGGTGCTGGACTTGCTCGGATAGGGCCAGCCCTCGATGCCGATCAGCGCCGGTTGACGCGACCGATGCCCAGCCAGGCCGCCGCACCGAGAACCGACTTGACGAGGTCACCCGGGATGTACGGCAGCAGTCCTGCCGCGATCGCGCGATCGGGCCCGATCGTGAGCGCCAGCCAGGGGACCCCGAACAGATAGACGGTGGCGCTGCCGAGGATGAACGCGGCGAGGACGCGTAGGGGGTCCCTCCCCCAGCGTTCGACGATCGCTCCCACGAGCGCCGCCGAGGCAATGAATCCGATCAGGTAGCCGCCCGTGGGGCCCAGCGCGTAGGGGATGCCGGAAGCGCCGCCGGCGAACACGGGCAGTCCGGCGAGGCCCTCCGCCAGGTACAGCGCCAGCGCCGCCGCGCCCCCGCGAGCGCCGAGCGTCGCGCCCACCAGCATCACGGCCAGCGTCTGCAGCGTGATCGGCACCGGCGAGAACGGCAGATCGAAGCGAGGCTGGGCCGAGAGGGCAACGAGCAGCGAACCGCCGAGGATGAGCGCCAGATCGAGGCCGCGCGCCCTTCCCCCGATTCGCCGGACGAGCAGTTCCCGCACGGCCGGTCACTCTAGCCGCGGCGCGCCACCCTCGCCACCTGAATGAAACCTGGGGATCTGGCCATTGTCACGCCGTTCCGGGACCCGCCGCACATCCGTGATGAGGTAGTAGCCGTGCTTGTCCACATCGGGCCAGAACACGTGGAGCACGGCGGGCTTGCCCTGCACCACCTCCGTGACCTCGCCAATACCGAGTTCCGGCCGCGCCGGGTGCAGCACGCGGGTCGGCTCGCGCTCTCCTCGGGCCATCCCTTGACTACACTGGGACCATGGCCCGCAACCTCGCCGATGACGAGGACCTCCAGGAAGACGAGGAAGACGGGAAGAAACCGCCGAAGAAGCCGCGCCCACCGCGCGATTGGCCCCTCATCGCGATGATCGCGGGGGCGGCGACGTTCCTCATGGTGTTCAGTCTCATCACGATTATGGCGCCGCGCCGTCCGATCCTGCTCATCCGCACGATCGGGGAGGCGACCCCCGCGCGCCTCGCCGCCCAGGACCAGGCCCCGGCGACGACTCCTGCGCCCGCCGCGAAGACTGACGTCGCCGCGAAGCCCGCCGAGACCACGAAACCCGCCGCGAAACCGTAAGATCCGGCCCGGTGACATCCCGTCGATGCGCGCCGAATAGTGGCGGCGGGACGCGAAGGGATGGTCGGCATGGCCGGATCTGAGTCAGTAGCCTCAGCCTCCGTCGCGACTTCGGCGCCGCGGGCGCCGAACATTGTGGTCGCCATCCCCTGCCACAACGAGGCGCGCAACATCGGGAGCTTGGTGATCCAGGCCCAGCGCGTCGCGACCACGGTCATTGTCGTCGACGATGGCTCGGCCCACGATACCGCGTTCATCGCCGAGCGCGCCGGCGCGCGGGTGATCCGGCACGAGTTCACTCAGGGCAAGGACGCCGCCCTCAACTCCGCATTCTCGGCCGCGCTGAAGCTCGACGCGACGGCGCTTGTTCTGATCGATGGCGATGGCCAGCATCGCGCGGCGGATATCCCGCGGATCATCGTCCCGGTCATCGACGGCGAGGCCGACATCGTGGTGGGCAGCCCGCAGCACAATCGCGAGAGCATTCCCACGGTGCGTCGGGTTGGCCAGGACGCGATCGCGATGGCCACCCCGATCGGTTCCGGCACCCACATCAGCGACTTGCAATCCGGATTCCGTGCCTTCTCGCGGCGTGCGATCGAGAGCCTGACCTTCTCCGCCCGCGGCTTCGCCGTCGAGTCCGAGATGCAGTTTTCGGCCAGGGATCGCAGCCTCCGGGTCACGGAGGCGCCCATCGATTCGATCTACGAGGATCCGCCGCGGCGAAACGTCTTCCGCCATGGACTCATCGTCCTCGACGGCCTGATGCGGCTCGTGGGGATGCATCGTCCGCTGCTGTTCTTCGCCGTCTGTGCGCTGATCTCCTGGCTGGGTGGTGTGGTGCTGGCGTTCCTGGCTCTCGAAGCCGTGACGCGCGACCGGCGGCGGGTCGTGGGTGTGCCTGCCCGGTCTCGCCCAGCGCGCGATCTGCTGGTATCGAACTGGCGACCGCGCCCGAGCCGATCATGCTCTGGACTGGCTGGAGCGACATCAACGCCCCTCGGGTGGATGACGCGGCAGCCACGGGTTCGGTGCCACGTACTTCCCTTGCATGGAACTGAGTTCGGCGGTCAAGTTCTTCCTCGATGCGACGCGACGGCGCGACATCTCCCGGCGCGACGGCTACCGCGCAGAGGCGGCTCTCGGCGCGATCGGCCACCTGCCGCCCGGCCCGGTCGGTCGGCTCGCGATCGTGGGCGATCGAATGAACGTCCTCGCCCGCGCGGCGCGGAGTCTGCTTGCCGATAGCGCCATCGAAAGCGTGGAGTTCCCCACCGACGATGCACCACCGTTCGTCTCACCAGCTCGACCCGAAGACCCGCCCCTTGGCGACCGCTCCGTCGACGCGGTCCTCGTCGCCAGCCTTAGCCACGCGCTCGATCGGCGGGCCGCGATCGGCGAGGCGATGCGCCTCGTCCGTCCGGGTGGCAGCATCGTCGTGCTGGGCGACGCCACGGTCGCCAACTGGCTGCGCGATCGATGTACGGTCGAACGGAGCGTGCAACTCGCCCAGGGACAGACGGTGACGATCGCCCGCCGCGTCGAGCGCGATCGTGTGATGCTCCCTTCCGCGCCAGCCGCCGCTACCGCGCCGGCGCCGGTCGGGATCGACGTCGACGCAGTCCGTTCCGGGAGGGTGTCACCGCTGATCCGCCGTCTGATCTGCCTGGTCGAGCAATTTCCGGGCCGTTCGGTGCTCGTCGCCGGCGACGTGGGATCGGCCCCCTTCATTCCATCTCGCTCGGTACGGCGCTCACGTGATCCTCGGGGCCGGGCGCGCGACGGGCGATCTTCTCGCCGCCAGCCGAGCGCTGGATCTGCCCGAGGCGGCGTTCGCCCTCCCGCGCGATACGGACGCTACGGCGGCGGGCGCGGACACGATCGATGCGATCGTCGCGGTCGATCCAAACGCCGACCTGTTCACGGCAGGATCGCCAGCGGCGCGCGCCGTGTCGCGCCGTCCCGTGCGCGGCTCATCGTCGCCATGGCGCTGCCTCCGGATGTCACCGGGACGGAACGATTCAGGCTCGACTCCGGGCTCCCGATGTCCAGGGTCCTCTCCTGGTTCGACGAGATGGCGCTCGGCCCCGAGGTCGAGGTGATTGCGGCGCGATCGATAGGCGGCGAGGGGATCGGTCGATCCTGGCTTGTCGCGTGGGGTCCGGCGGCGCAGGGTCCCACGTCGCCGAAGGCGGTGACGGGTCTGGTGGGCCCGTGACGCGCGTGGTGATCCTGGCTCGTTCCGTGCGCCGCGCCCGTCATCGTGCCCGCCTCTGGGCGAAGGCCGCCATTCCCGGAGTTCAGGTCGCCGCGTTGGCGCTAGATGCCTGGCGGGTCTTCGAGTTTGACGAGTGCACCGTGTACCCCTTCGATACCGATTTCGGGCGATGGCTGGACGATCGTCCAGTCGGCGGGGCGGCGCTCGCCCTCGTTGGCGCGGCTCTCGTCGGGGGCGATCTACCGATTCCCGGCGCGATCCTGGACTCGTGGGTCTGGTCCGTCCGGGCGCTCGATCCCGATGTGATCGATGTCGCCGAGTTCCCGGGAGGCCGCGACGGCTACGAGCGGCTCGGGGTGAGTTCTCGCGTCGGCGTGGCGGCCGCGCCGGCACCGGTCGCGCCGATCGACCGACGCTCGGCGGAACGCTCGCTCGTGAGCGTGGTCCTGCCGGTCTATAACGGCGGTTCGTGGTTGGAACGGTCGGTGCGGAGTTGCCTCGAGCAGACCCACCGACGGCTCGAAGTCATCGCGATCGACGATTGCTCCACCGACGACACGCCCCGCACGCTGGAGCGGATCGCGGCGGAGGATGGGCGCCTCCGGGTCTATCGCAACGAACGCAACCTCCGCCTACCCGGAGCGCTGAACGCGGGGTTCGCGCGCACGGAAGGTGCCCTCCTGACGTGGACGAGCCACGACAACTACTTCGCGCCGGACGCCATCGCCACGCTCGCCGACTACCTCGCAACGTGGGAGGACATCGATTTTGTGTACTCCGCGTATCGGGAGGTGGATGAGCGCGATCGTGAGGATCCGGCGATCCTGCATCGCCCTCCGCCCTGGATGCTCAGGCGACGGAACATCGTGGGCGCCTGCTTCCTGTACCGCCGCGCGATCTACGAGAACACCGGCGAGTTCCGCCGCGACCTCGAATACGTCGAGGATTACGAGTACTGGGTACGCGTCGCGCGCCGCTACCGATTGATGCGGCTGCCGTACCCTCTGTACTACTACCGCCGGCACGAGCAGCCGATGACCGCAAAGGCGAACAACGAGGCGCGATACGCGCCCCTGATCGCCCGGGTACACGCCGAGCACTACCCGGTATCGTGACCTCGCTCGAGAACGCGCCCGATCAGGAGGAGGTTCGGGCTCGCGAAGGGCGCTGCTCTCGCGCCGGCGAGGCCGTCGAGCCCGCGACCAAGGAAATTAATGGGCGCGTAGAGCACAGAGCAGATCGCGCGCACTGGCCAGGGCAGGCTGCCCGATCGCCAGATTGAGGTAGAGCGCCAGGATCTGAAAGAAGCCCGCGATCGCCCCGCCGTGGGGAACGATCTCCACCGTGCCCAGTCCGGCGCGATGCGCCAGATGGTGCAGACCGAGGTCGGTGAAGTGCCAGCGGTCGCGCATGTTGGGGAAGAGACCGTGTGTGGTCACGAGTACGTGGCCGCCTGGCCGCGTCACCCGGACCCACTCCCGCAGCGCGTCGGTGGGATCGTCGACGTAGGCGATCATCTGTGTCGAGAGGACCAGATCGAACTGCCCGTCGCGGACCGGCAGACACGCCGCGTCGGCGATGGCGTCGGGAATGCCCGGTCCGGCGCTCAGATCCACGCCGATGTATCGACGACATCGCCCGGCGAAGAAGGGCCAGTAGGGCTTGCGGGAACACCCGACATCGAGGACGAGTGCCCCGGAACCCGTAGGAAGCAGACGCGCGACGGCTCCGCGGAGCGTCGTCGCCAGGGCGCGGAGGTGGAGGTAGGAGGGGCTGAAGATGGTGGGCGCGCGCCGGTCACGCCCGGGCCAGATCTCGATCGAGCTCACGCGGTGAGCTCCGTCATCGTCCGAAATTCCCCGTTGAAGTGTCGGGCGAGCCAGGTCAGCCGGGCTTCGAAGCGGTCGCGGTGGCTCACTGCGCAGCCGGCCCGGGGCAGATCCACGAACTCCCAGGGATGGCTGAGGATCACCAGGTGGTTCTGCGCCTCGCCGGCGGCCTCCTGGCAGGCGAGGATCTCCTCGACCGCCAGAGCCAGATCGGGCTCGGTGGAGTCGATTACGTTGCCCACGTTAAGGATCGCGAACCGCGCCCACGTCGGGATCCCGTAGCGGCGTCGCACGCGCGGACGCGGGCTGCCAGAGACCGGGATACGGATCAGTCCGCGCTCTCGGGTGACCAGGGGCAGATCCCCGCGGAACGCCGGACCCGAGGAGTCGAGCGCGAAGTCGAAGCTGCGCAACAGCGCGAGGCTCTCGGCATCGCAGCACAGGTTCGGAGCGCGGAACGTCGTCGGCCGAGCCAGTCCGGCGCGTGCGAACGCCGCGAGCGCGCTTTCCATCCGCCGCGCCCGCTCCTCGAGGGGAAGGCGCGGCTCGGGCGCGAACGAGAACTGGTCGCCCCACTGCTCGTGCAGGTGGCTTTGAAGCCCGATCTCATGTCGGTCGGCCAGATCGCGCAGTTGCGCGCCGATCGCCTAGCAGATCGATCCCTAAACGTACTGGGTCGTCCGCCATTTCTGCGCCGCGCAAATCGCGCGGAACCAGCTCAGGAATGGCGCGCACGCCGACCAGTGTTGAGGCGTACCGGCCGGACCCGAAACCCTGCTCGACATCCACGGTCACGCAGATGGTGACCGGCCGCGATGTCCGGCGTCACGAGGTATCCGGTCTCACCCTCCGCGATCGCGTCCGGCGTGCCGCCGGCGGTCGATCCCATCACCGGTGCCTCGCAGGCCATCGCCTCGATCGGCACGCGCGCGAACGGTTCGCCCGTTGAGGGCAGCAGGACGAGATCTGCCGCGCCGTAGTAGTACGGCACCTCGGCCGAGGGAACCCAGTCGGTGAACGTCACACGATCGGTGATGGAGAGCCGTTCCGCGAGGTCGCCCAGAAACTTCCGTCGCGGCCCGCGGTCGACGATGTGCAGCCGCGCCCGCGGTCGCACCGACCTGAGCCGAGTTATAGCCCGGACGAGGACGCGCGCGTTCTTCTCGTAGGACAGGCGACCCAGGAAGAGCAGCATCTCCTCCTCGGCCGGTATCCGCAAGCGGGAGCGCGCCCGCGCGCGGTCGATTGGCCGGAACCTGTGCGTATCGACGCCCAGGGGAAGGACCGAGACGTGGCTCGGTCGCGCACCGGTGCGGATCCACCATGCACGCATGTATCGGCTCAGCGCCACAACGTGACGGGCACGCCTGGCCGCGACGAGCGCCGCGACCTTGTATACCTGCGTCGTGTACCAGTCGAACGGGTTTCCCGAGACTTCCCGTTCGACGATGTTGCCCGGCGTCGTGAAGATGACCGGCAGATCCGGTCGGATGGTAGCTGCCACCGCGGCGCCGACATACTCGGGCAAGAACACGACATCGGGCCGGGTAATGCGTCGGAGTGCGCGGGCCATCGCGTAGCACGTCACCAGCTGCCCGACCACGTTGCGGCGCCAGTGTGCCGGACGATGGACGAGATGAAAGGTGACCGGACCCTCCGGCACCGGGGCGTCGGCGTCGTAAGCGCCAAACAGGTGCACTTCATCGCCGAGGCGCCCGAGTTCGGTGCCTACATCCCAGGAGATGTTGCTGAGGCCGCTACGTCCCGGTTGCGCGGGGTCGAGAACTCAGTCGAGGAGGGCGATGCGCAGCGGTCAGCCGCCGAACGGTAGGCGCCGTGTGCCGTGGTCGCGCAGGTGAACGAGCGTCGCCTCCATCCCCGTGCGGCGCGCACCGCTGATGGTCTCCTCGGCGCGCCGGGCCAGGTGATCGCCGATGTGGACCAACTGGCTTTCGAGTTCCGTGCGCTGACTGGGAAGGATCGGGGGGCTGTTCACGGTCATTTCCGCGTGGATGCGGAAGATTCCCTGCGTCGTGGTGAGCCCGATGCCCGAGTCGTCCGCGATGTACCCGACCATGGCGGGCACGCCGACGACACTCACGTTCCTCAAGCGCAGAGGATACGACTTCGCCAGTTCACCGCTTGCGGTCGCGGCCTGCTCGGCATTCGTGTGTCGGATCACAGTCACGTTGACCGCCTCGACCAGGCGTCGCAGCGTCGTCGCAGCGATGAGTGGTGTGTATTCGGACTGCGTTCCGGGGCGGCCAGTGCTTGGCGCGAACTTCCACTCCTCGATCTCGGGCCAATCGAACGGAGGAGCATCGGCGACGACGCCCGAATTCAACCGCGTCGGGTCGATGGGCTGAATCACGATCGGGGCGGAGGTGGGTCGCGCGAGCACCGTCGGCGTTGCCAGCCGAGCGCCCACCACCGCCGGCGCCGGGGCGACCTGGGCGCTGACGATCAAGCCGCCGGCGAGGATCGCGAGGAGTAGCACGGGCGTGAAGACGGCGACGATGAAGATGTCCCGCCGGCGCCGGAGTTCGACCCGGGTGAGCGGGACATTCGGTGCCTCGGCGGGGAGCGAGTGGTTGCCCAGGTCCAGAGCTGCCGCGGGATCGAAGGCGTCCGCGATTTTCGGTCTGGGCGCGGGCCGCCCGCGTCCACGGCCCGCCGGTGGCCGTCCCCTACGCGCCAAGGCGAAGCATCCTCACGCTCTCCCAACGCCGCGTCCGCCCGGCCGAAGCCGTAAGATCAGCCGCGTGTTGGAGCCCGTTCACGCGCTGGCCATCGCGCTCTTCGCAATCTGCCTGCTCGGGACGCTGTATCTCACCATGATTCGCCGCACCGAGCCTGACTGATTCAGCGGGCCGGCGCCGCCAGGGGGACGCGTCCGGCTGCGGCGGGACGGCTCGCATCCAGCGCTCCCCGAACGATCGCCGGCAGGCACGACTCGCAGAGCGGCACCCGGAATCCGGCCGCGGTGACGAAGACCAGGCACGATCGCCATCGGGTGCACGTGTAACAGGCCGTCTGCTGGAGATCGACACCATCTCCCCCGGGGACTGTGGGCCGGCCGGAGTCCATACTGGAGAGTGGAATGTCGTCGCCTCCGGCGGATTCGTGGTGCCTATGGTGACAGGTCGTGCTGGCCTGCGCAAGGGACTAGAGTGAATCCCCGTGCTCCTCCCGGTCGTGGTGATCCTGATCCTGCTGGCATTTCTCGCGGCGGGAATGGCGATGGCGTTCTGGTCCATGGCCATTGTGATGAAACTGGTGATGTCCGGCTTTATCGGCGGCCTCGCGGATGCCGTCGTTCCCGGCCGTTTGCCCTACGGACCACTCGGCGCGGTCGCCGCGGGCATTTTCGGTGGCGTCGTCGGGGGCACGCTGCTCCCGTCGCTGGGACCACCGCTCTTCGGTGTAGAGATCGTGCCCACGTTCCTCGGCGCGCTCGCGGTCGTCGGAATCTTCGAGATCGTCGCGAACACCAGGAGCCGCGCCGAGCTGTAATCCCATGCGCTACGACACGAGCGCCATCTCCCGGTCGGAGGCGACCGACCCAAGGGCAGTGTCACTATTGATGCCGAGGATGAACTGCTCCACCCGTTCCCGAGCGAGTTCATCACGCATCTGCTGCGGAGGCGACTTCATGAAGTAGGCGGATGGCCCGGTGAGCGCGCCGGAACTCCCTCGATCCATCGCCAGCTTGCAGCAGCGGAGGGCGTCGATGACGACTCCAGCGGAGTTCGGCGAGTCCCAGACCTCCAGCTTCAACTCCACGTTGAGGGGAACGTTGCCGAAGGTCGTGCCCTCGACACGGATGTAGCACCACTTTCGATCGTCGAGCCACGGCACGTGATCGGATGGCCCGACATGCACCTGTTGAGCCGGCAGAGCAACGTCCAACTGGCTCGTCACGGCGTTGGTCTTGGAGATCTTCTTCGACTCGAGGCGATCCCGCTCGAGCATGTTGAGGAAGTCGGTATTCCCACCGAAGTTCAGTTGATACGTCCGATCGATCCGGACGCCGCGATCGGCGATCAGGCGCGCAAGCATCCGATGCACGATGGTGGCGCCGACCTGACTCTTGATGTCGTCGCCCACGATCGGGACCCCGGCGTCGGCGAAGCGGCTCTGCCAGTCCGGCTGACTCGCGATGAAGACGGGAATGCAGTTCACCATCCCACATCGCGCGCTGAGGATTTGCTCGACATAAAACATCGTGGCCGTCTCCGATCCGACCGGAAGGTAACTGACCACCACATCGGTCTCCGTCTCGCGGAGGACCCGCGCGACGTCGACTCCCGGCCCGTCGAGGGGGCGCACCAGTTCCTCGGTGTAGCGGCCCACGCCGTCCAGGCGTGCGCCCTGCATGACTGGAACATCCAGGCGCGGCACATCGGCGAAGCGGGCCGTGTTGTTCGGTGTCGCGAAGATCGCCTCGGACAGATCCAGTCCGACCTTTCCCCGATCGACATCGAACGCGCAGGAGAACTCGATGTCCCCGATATGGTACGGCCCAAGGCGTGCGTGCATGAGGCCCGGGATCGGTTGATCCTCCGGCGCGTCGCGGTAGAACGCGACACCCTGCACGAGAGACGACGCGCAGTTACCCACGCCGATGATACCTACGCGAAGTCGTGGCACGGAAACCCTCCGGAAGACAGAGTCTACGCGTGTAGAGTAGCGTGTCGGATCTCCTTGCGCCACCATTCCCCTTCGTGAGGGTCACCCGGAACGACGTCGCCCGGCGGGCCGGCGTGTCCACCGCGGTCGTGTCCTACGTCGTAAACGATGGACCGCGTCCCGTGAGCGCCGAGAAGCGCGCCCGCGTCCTGAAGGCGATCGCTGACCTCGGTTACCGGCGCGACAACGTCGCTGCTGCTCTCTCATCCCGGCGCAGCGGCATCATCGGACTCCTGGTGCCGGACGCGACCAACCCATTTTTCGCCGATCTCGCCCGGCAGATCGAAGATCACGTTTTCGCGCGCGGAATGACGGTGCTGATCGGCAACTCCGAAGAGGAGCGCGCTCGTGAGGCCCGACACATCGAAGCCTTCCTGAGCCACCGTGTCGACGGGGTGATCGCGGCCCTTGCTGACGTGGACGCGCCACTGCCGGAGGCGCTCAACGCCCACCGCGATCGCGTGGTCCTCGTCGATCGTGTCCCTGCCACATGGACCGGCCGATCCATCGCGATCGATAACGGCCACGGTGGCTGGCTGGCCGGTCGCCATCTGGACCTCTGCGGTCGCGCCAGAGTCGCCATTCTGGCGGGGCCGCGCGGCTTCCGGCACGTCGAGGATCGTGTCGCGGGATGCCGGAGCGGATTGGGCGCAGGTGCGGCGGTTTCCGTGATCGCCGCGGATGGGTTCACCTTTCGCGATGGCGTGGAAGCGATGCGGCGCGCTGCCGCGGGCGCACCAGATGCGATCTTCTGTCTCACCGATGCTCTGGCGATGGGCGCTCTCGCCGCGATCGAAGAGCGGGGTTGGCGTGTCCCCCGCGATATCGCCGTCGTGGGGTACGACGACGTGACTCTCGCTGAGATCGCGCGCCCGCGTCTGACGACGGTCCGGCAGCCCATTGCCGAGATCGCCCGGCAGGCCCTCGCGCTGTTGCGAGAGCCTAGCGCCGCGCGTACCGTGGTGCTCCGGCCCGACCTTGTCGTGCGCGAGTCGACAGATCGGACCGTTGGGTTGTCGCCGTGATAACGTGACGCGATGCGCCTGATCGACAGTGTTCATCTCGTCGGCAGCGGCCGGCTGGGTTTCGGACTGACTGATGACTGTGATTCGCACGTGTACGCCGTCGATGGGGGTGGCGAGATCGCCCTGATCGACGCTGGCGGCGGTCGCGCGACCGGCCGGATCATCGAACACCTCGTGATGGACGGCCTCGATCCTGCCCGGGTGCGATCGATCGTCCTGACCCACGCGCACGGCGATCACGCCGCGGGCGTGAGTTCCATGCGCGCAGCCCTGGCGGAGATCGCCGGCACTCCGCCGCGTGTGATCGCGAGTCGCGATTGCGCCCCGTGGATCGAGCAGGGAGATGAGTCCGCTGTCTCGCTGATTCAGGCGCGCGCCGCGGGGGTGTATCCGGCCGACTTCGTTTTCCCGGCGTGTCCGGTCGATCGGGCCGTGTTCGGCGGCGACCGCATCGGTGTCGGCGATCTGACACTCCGCGCGGTCGAGACTCCGGGGCACGCGCGCGGACATCTCTCTTTTCTCATGGCGACTGCGTCGCGCGTCTGTCTGTTCGCCGGCGATGCCCTATTCTTCGGCGGAAGAGTCGCGCTGCAGAACATCTGGGATTGTTCGCCCACCGAGAGCGCGGCCTCCATAGAGCGGCTGCACGCGCTGGAGTGGGACGCGTTCTTCCCCGGTCATCTCTCGTTCAGCGTCCGTGACGGGCATCGGCACGCCGACGCGGCGATGGAGGCCATCCGCCGCCTGGGGATGCCGCCGCCTCTCATTCCCGCCTGAAGGGTTCCTCGATCCGCTTGAATACCGCCTCCAGATCGGCGAACCGATCGACGACCGCGATCGCGCCGGCCGTACCCAGCGCCTCTCGGGTGGATGCTCCGTGGGCGATACCGATCGGTGCGACACGAGCCGCCACGGCCATCGCGATGTCGTGAACGCTGTCACCCACGAGGACGGCATTGTCGGCGCGTGCTCCGGCGCGCGTCAGGGCGAGATCGACGATGTCGGGCGCGGGTTTTCCGCGGGCAACCTCGTCTCCGCCCACCAGGAGGTCGATCGTCGTCGAGAGCTGGCAATGTGCGATCACCCGCCGCGCGACCGTCACGTTCTTGCCGGTTGCCACTCCAATGCCGACCCCCGCGCGCCGCCACGCGCGAAGGGCCTTCGCCACATCGGCGAACGCTCTGGTCATCGGGAGCGCGATCTCGTCGAAGGTCGCCTGGTAGGTGACGACCACCTCGGCGACCGCGGTATCAGTGGTCCCCTCGGGCAAGGAGCGGCGGATCATCTGCGGTAGCGGCAGCCCGATCAGCGGCGTGATCGTCTCTTCGGAGGGTTCGGGGAAGCCGTGACGCGCGCACGCCGCGCGGCAGGTCGCCCGAATGCCACCCAGACTGTCCACGAGGGTTCCATCGAGATCGAAGAACCGCCATCGCCGCGGCAAATGCGTCGCCATACCCGGCGCCAAGGGTAGTGATTCCCCTTAAGACTGAGCCCGCCAATTCCGACAATGGAAGTGGGAACCCGTGGGCCGCGGCAGGTCGGTCCCGAGTCGGAGGTCGGCGATGGTGAGTCAACTGGGATGCGCGCAGTGCTCGCCCGAGGGGGGCCTGCGGGCGTTTGGCGGTGCTGCCGCGCCGGCCGTGCGCGGGGACGAGCGCGGTGGCAGCCAGGACCGCGCTCTCACTCAGGCCGCGGTCGCCGAGATCTCCACGATGGCCCGTGAGATCTTCGCGCAGATGGAGGAGTCCGGTACGACCGATCTGTCGTTCGATCTCGAACTCGAACTGACGCGGCTCGGCGTGCATCTCGATAGCCGTGGCGTTCGCTCCGCGGACGGACGGCAGGTCAGCATCGACCTGGCCATCGACGCCTCCCGCCGCGTGGTGCAGACCGAGGAGGGGACCTACTCGGTCAGTCGGCTGGAGATCTCCTACACCCTTGAGGACACCCGGGTGGCCCTGCGCGAGGAGCCGCCCCGCGACGTGCGTGGCGAGGTTCTGCCCCCTCCCGCCGGTCCTCCGGCGTGGCTGCTCCCGCCTCGACCCGCGCCGGTATTGATGGACAGCCTGCGCGCGCTGCTCGACTTCGTGGAGGCGCGCCTGAACGGTGACGAGTCGTCCCAGGGTCTCTCGCTGGCGAACCTCGACGCGGCTGGCGGCGCCCAGTTGAACCAGTTGCTGCAGCAGATCGGGCGATCGCTGGAGGCGCTCGGAACGCGGAGCGCCGAGCCAGGCGCTGCGGCCGCCAAGTTCGAGGCGTATAGCACCGAGGTCCAGGTCCGCGTGCAGTCGTTGCTGATCCAGGACTCGGTCGATCGATCGAGAGGCGTGGCGGAAGCGGCGTAGAATCCGGCTCGCGCCGGACGGCGCGGAGGCGATCGCATGGCGCGGGTCAGGCTTGCTCTCATCGGGTGCGGTGGAATCGCCCGCGGAGCCCATCTGCGAGGGCTCTCACTGCTCCGGGGTGCCGGTCTGGACCTCGCGGACATCGTCGCGTGCTGCGATGTCGATCGAGCGAGCGCGGAGGCGGCGGCTGCGCGCACGGCGGAACTGGGCCTGGGTGCGCCTCGCGTCTTCACCTCCTGGGAGACGATGCTCGCCGATCGCGTCGCCGACGCGGTCGACATCTGCTTGCCCCACGGCCTCCATCACGTGGCCGGGATCGCCGCGCTCGAGGCCGGCCATCACGTGTTCGTGGAGAAGCCGTACACCGTCACGATCAAGACGGGGCGGGCTCTTGCCGAGGCGGCGGACCGTGCCGGACGGGTCCTGGCGACTGGCGTCTGTCACCGACGCATGCCGGGGCAGCGCGCCGTGCAGTGGGCCGTGCGCGAGGGTGGCCTGATCGGCCAGCCTCGCCTGTTCTTCGCCAACTACACGCAGTGGCGCGCCCCCAATCCGAACCCGGCGCCGCCGCTGCGCTGGCGGATGGATCGGGCGATGGGTGGCGGTGCCGGCGTGATCGACTCCGGATTCCACTTTCTCGATACGCTCCGCTATTTCTTCGGCGAGTGCGAACACGTGTCGGCCGAACTGGGCACGCCGGCCGGCTCGGCACCGGGCGCAATCCTGGAGGCGCGCGAAGAGACGGCCGTCATCTCGTTCCGATTCGCCAGCGGCGTGATTGGTACCTGGGGCTGGTCGTTCGCCGTGCCCGGCCACGAGACGCGCAACATTGTCCTGTATGGCGACGAGGGGTCGATCGAGGACACCGGGTACTCCGACCGCTACGTGATCTTCCACCTGTTCATGCATCAGGGGGAGGTCCGTCGTCGAGACGGCGTGTATCTGTCAATGGCCGATCTGCAGGCCCGCTACCGCGCCGCGCTCGGCCCGGAGCTCCTGGCCCGCGTCTTTCCCGGCGGCGTCACCGATCATTTCGCGATCGAACTGTGGGACTTTCTCGACGCGGTTCAGTCCGGTCGCCCGCCCGAGGTAGATGGGTGGGACGGACTGCGCACCCTCGCAATCGTGGAGGCGATCTACGAGTCATCCCTGACGGGTCACACCGTGCGCATCGCCGATATCCTTTCGGGGGCCACTGGCTCGGCGTGGCAGGGCGAGATCGATCGGCACTGGGAGAACGCGGTAGCTGGCGTCAGGTAGGGTTGGCGCCGCTCCCGGCCAGCGCGGCAGACGGGAGTGCCTCGACCCGGACGTCGACGGTCAGGGATTCCTCCGCCAGGCCTCGATAGACGCCGCGCGTGGGCGGGACATCTCGATAGTCCCGTCCCACCGCGACGCGAATATGCTGGTCGCCCACACGGCCGCCCGTTGTGGTCGACCAGTTGGTGGGGTCGTAGCCAATCCACCCCTGCCCTTCGCGCCAGCCTTCCGCCCACGCGTGGGAGGCTTGACCGATCGATCCTCCAGCCGCCGGTTGACTCGCCACATACCCGCTGACGTAGCGCGCCGGAATCCCCATCGCGCGGCAAATCGCGATCCAGAGGTGCGCGAAGTCCTGGCAGACCCCGGCGCCCCGCACGGTGATTTCCTCCACCGTCGAATGGACGGTGGTGGTATTCGGCGCATAGGTGAATCCGCGATGAATCGCCTCGGTAGCACCGGCGAGAGGATCGCCGCCGGCCTGGCGAACGAGAGCGGCGAGATCGCGAACGCGCCCGTTCGTCAGCACGGGGCCGTCGAACCGCGTCATCTGATAGCGCTTCGCCACCGCGAGCACTGGCGCGGTGGTCGAGGCCTCCGAGACGGCAAGGGTTTCCACGGTCGCCTCACTCGTGACGACGATCTCTCGATGCGGGGCACGGAAGTTCCATGTCTCGACATGGTTGCCCAGCACATCGGTGTACCCGTGGATCGGCCCCCGGGGGGTCACCGTCAGGCGGTAGCTGACGAGGCGCTGACGCATGTCGTCAATCGGGCGAAGGCGCATCTCCATCGCCGTGTCCGCGATCTCCTCCGAGTACCTGAAGCGGGTGGTGTGCCGCACGCGGAGGCGCATTAGCGAACCGCAGGGCGCGAGCGACGTATCGAAGGAGAAGTGGGGGTCTGCAATAGCCCCGTGAGAGCCGGCGACTGTTGTTGTTGCTGCTGCTGCTGGGGCGCGAAACTCGGCCTAGCTAGCACGCGGGGTCGCTCGTCACGCAGGAAGAACGTATGGGCGAGCGCGCGTTCTGCCTCCCACGCCCGGGTTCGGGCGGTCTCGAGAAAACCCCTCAACCTGTCCCCGGCGAGGTCCTCCGGGGGGGCGAACTCGATCAGGGCTCGGACCGAGGCGAGGGTCCGATCCGGGCCGCGGCCCGCCGCGCCCTCCCGTACCAGTCCTCGCGCTTCCTCGGCAGCGCGGCCGATGCACCAGAGCGCCGACCGGGGAAAGGTCGCGTTCTGGAGCAGGAATTCGATGACACGCGCGGGCTCGATCGGAGATGCGTAGTACCGCCTGTATGCCTCGAAGCCGCTGCACATCTTGAGGAGCGATGCGCACCGCAGCAGGTCCGGTTCACCATTTTCGAGCGTAAGGCGCGTCGCTTTGGTATCGAGCAGGCGGATCGTGTTGATACCGCGCTCGAGAGTCTTGCCGAGCCGGATAAATGTCCCACCCTCATCGTGGAGCATCGTCTCGTCGGCGATGCCGTGGAAGAGATGGGCACCCTGCTTGACGGACTGGAGGAAGGCGTGGCTGTGGGTCTGCCAGGCGCCGGTTTCGACATCGTGGCGTACCGCCCGGTACAGGGCATTGACCTGTTCCCACAGTTCGCTGGAGATGGCCCCGCGCACGGCTCGCGCGTTCTCCCGCGCCACGGTCAGGCAGGCGAGAATGGCGCTTCCATTGCCCGGGTAGTGCACGACGAACCGCGAGACCCATTGCGCGTCGACCGGCCAGTTCGCCGGATACTCCGCGTCGTCCCGACAGAGCGCGACCATCTCGCGCCACTCAGCCGAGCCATCTGGCAGGTCGAGGACCATCGTGCTGTGCACGTCGAGGAGGCGCGCGACGTGTTCGGCCCGTTCGAGGTAGCGCCCGATCCAGTAAAGCGCGTCGGCGACGCGACTGAGGAGGGCCGGGGCACTATTCGTCGCCGGCAAAGTCCGATCCGAGAACCCAGGTGTCTTTGCTACCGCCACCCTGTGACGAATTCACGATCAGCGAACCGGCCTGCAGCGCGACTCGGGTCAGCCCCCCGGGCAGAACCCGGATCTGATCGCCGTACAGGATGTACGGCCGCAGATCGACGTGGCGCGGCACGACCGCGTCCTCGGCGAAGGTGGGGTGGGTCGAAAGCGCCAGAGTGGGCTGTGCGATGTGGTTGCGCGGGTCAGCCACGAGTCGGTCCCGCGCGTCCTCCAGTTCGGCACGCGTCGCGTGCGGCCCGATCACCAACCCGTATCCACCGGAATCATTGGTTGTCTTAATCACCAGTTCGTCGAGGTGTTCCAGGATGTACGGCAGGTCCTCTTCGCCCAGGTAGGTGGGAACGTTCGGGAGGATCGGATCCTCGCCGGTGTAGAATTTCACGATCCGCGGGACATAGGCGTACACCGCCTTGTCGTCGGCCACACCTACCCCGATAGAGTTGGCGATTGTCACGTTGCCCCGGCGGGCCGCGTTGACGAGACCCGCCGCGCCCAGGAGCGAGTCGGGCCGAAACGCCAGCGGGTCGAGGAAGTCGTCGTCGATCCTCCGGTAGATCACGTCGACGCGCCTGAGACCGCGCGTCGTCCGCATGTAGACGATGGCATCGTCCACGATGAGGTCCTGTCCTTCGACGAGTTCGATGCCCATCGCCTTGGCGAGATAGGTGTGCTCGAAGTAGGCGGAGTTGTAGATACCGGGTGTGAGTAGACCGATGGTCGGTTCATCCGAATGTCCCGGAGCGACATGGCGCAGCACCCGAAGGAGATCCTGCGGGTAGAACTCGACCGGGCGCACGTTGTAGGCGGAGAAGAGGCCCGGGAAGACCCATTTCATCACCTGGCGATTCGCCAGCAGGTAGCTGACGCCCGAGGGGGAGCGCAGGTTGTCCTCCAGCACGAAGATGTCGCCGCGCTCGTCTCGCACCAGGTCCGACCCGACCACATGGATATAGATTCCCCGCGGCACGGTGAAGCCCATGAACTCCGGCCGGTAGAACCGCGCCGAGAGGATCAGTTCGGCGGGGATGACGCCCTCGGCGATGATCCGCTGACCGTGGTAGATATCGTCGATAAACGCGTTCAGCGCCCAGATCCGCTGGCGCAGACCGGCCTCGATCCCCTCCCACTTGCGTCGTGTCACAATGCGCGGGATCGGATCGAACGGGAAGATTCGTTCGATCCCCGCCTCATCGCGGTACACCGTGAACGTGACGCCCTGATTCATGAACGCGAGTTCCAGGCGCGAGCGTCGGTCGGCGAACTCACCCATCGAGAGGTCGGCTAGCGCCCGGACGAGGGCGCGGTAGTGTGCGCGCGGCACACCGGGGGAAGAGAACCCCTCGTCGTAGAAAGCGACCGGTGCGTAGGCCGCGATCGGTGACGGCGCATCGCTGAGCGCCGAGTCCGCGGCGGTCGAACCAAGCCTCTCGACCATCGCCGGCCGATTGTAGATGGGACTCGAACCCCGTCCCCCGTCGGACGATAGGAGTCGCAGGCCTGCGGCGGTGCGTCCACTGTGGAGGTAGCCGGAGTCGAGCTCTGGCTCCCATGCGCGATCAATCGCACGGCGAGCACGCTCCGGCGGTATCCTGTCGGGCGTGCGGCGGGATAGCCTTCGCTCGCTCGCTCGCGGACTCGACGAATCGGCGCGGCGGTTCCCGCTCATTGCCGCGCTCGCGCCTCTCGGACTCGTCGCGATGGTCGGTCTCGCCACCGTCGGATTCGCCCCGACCGCCCGCTATCACGAGATCGGCGTTCCGTCGAGGGCGACCGCGCTGCTGATCGGCGAGGAGGTACCACCGCGTTTCATTACCCCCACCATCCTGGTGACGCGCGTGACCTGGGATCGCACCGCGATCGAACTCGCCGGCGCGGCGCAGGGCCGAACAGTCTGGTTCGTCGTGGCGAACACACAGGGTGCGGGTGAGTTTCTGCGCGGTCGCGCACTTCTGACCGATCGGCGGCAGTTGCTGCCGGAGGGCACGCTGCTGGCTCAGGTGTCGGTCAGTATCGACCCTACGTGGCGCCACGTCTGGGTCATGCCCGATGGCCCGAGTGGCTGGATTCCCGCGGACTTCGTGGCGGAGATGCCGTAATCCCGGATCTGGCGCGGGCCGGATCTCGTCGCGAATTGCCCGAATTCCCGTCTAGAAATCGGTCTGCGCCGGCCGTACTATTGCGCGCCGACAGAAGGTCGCGGCGCGATGAGGACGCTCGTCGCGTTTGTGTGTGCATACTGCGCGCAGCGTCCGCGATGAGGCTGGAGTCGTGGATGCCGAATCCTTACGCCCAGGAGTTCGATGTTCGATCACGTCCTCGTCGATCCGGATGACGCTGGTAGCGTCGCCCCCTCGCGTGTCGCGGCTGCCCCGGTGGAACCGGCCGCCCCTCACGATGAGGATGCCATCGAACTCGATGCCCTGGCACTCCTCCTTCGAGACATTCCCAAGGGGCCCCTTCTCACCGCGGCGCAGGAGTGGACGCTCGCCCGCCGCATGCGTGGCGAGGATGTGGAGGTTCCACCACCGGGCAATCCCCGGCCCACCGTACGCGAGGCGCACGACCGACTGATCGAGGAGAACATGCGTCTGGTCATCTCCGTCGCACGGAAGTACCTCGGCCGAGGACTGCCGTTGGAGGATCTCATCCAGGAGGGCGCGCTGGGTCTCCGGCGCGCCGCCGAGAAGTTCGATCCCGACCGGGGATTCCGCTTTTCCACCTACGCGACGTGGTGGGTGCGCCAGGCGGTCGGTCGATCGCTCATGGATGATGGTCGAGTCGTGCGTGTGCCCGTGCATATGGTCGGGCGCATCGGTCAGATTGCCCGCGCCGAAGAAGAACTTCGCCTCCGTCTCGGGCGCCGACCGTCCACCGCGGAGACGGCCGCCGAAGTGAACCTCACGGTCACGCAGGTCGAGGATGCGATCCGCGCGACGCGTCAGCCGATCTCGCTCGAGAAACCCATCGGCGAGGATGATGGGACGCTTGGCGATATCGTCGCCGACTCCGGTCCGCCGCCGGATGAGCAAGCAGAGCATCAATGCCTGCTGGAGGACGTGCGCCGTGCGCTCCGACAGCTGGGCGAGCGCGAGCAGGTGGTTCTGTCGCTACGGTTCGGCATCGGTTACGAGCGATCCCACTCGCTGGAGGAGGCCGGCAAGGTCCTCGGTGTGACGCGGGAGCGCGCGCGTCAGATCGAGGCGCAGGCACTCGGCCGCCTTCGCGACGATCCCATCGGCCGCCGCCTGCAGGCGTATCTCACCTGATCGGTAGCTGGTACTGCGTTCCGGAGGCGGAACTCGACGAGCAGGCCGTGGCGCGCTACGCGGCGGCCGTTTTCACCCACTTCCAGACCCTCGATGGCCAGGAAGGCTCCTGGCGCCCCTACACCACCACCGGCAACGCCCGCGCTCTGGAGTAGTGTGCGCGGTCTGGCATTCGCTGCTTCATCGCAGATGCTCGGATCTATCGTGGTGACCGGCCCCTCACCGCGGATCGCGCGCCGCGCCGCGGTGAGGTCGCCGCGGCGCTGACCGAGTTCGCGCGCCACCGCGCCTGCGCCGGCTTCCTTGTCTACGATGAGCCGAGTCCGCACGCCTTCGGCACGCTGGCGGAGATCTGCGCCTGGATGGCAGAGGATGCGCCAGGTGCTATTCCGCTGATACCGCTCTTTCCCGTGCACGCCGATCTGCGCTTTCCCGATGCGTTCGAAGGGCTCTCCTACGATCGATATCTCGAGGGATATCTCGCCCAGACGAGAGCGGGCGCGCTCGCGTTTGACTACTACCCGTTCTTCGATCCGAGCCGTCGCCTGCCGGAATACCTCACGAACTTCGCGCTCGCGCGAGATGTCGCGCGACGCCGAGGCGTCCCGCTCTGGTACTACGCCGGTATCGTGCGTCCGGCCGGCGCAGAGTCTCCGACACCTGCCCGGATCCGCTTCCAGGTCAACCTCGCGCTGGCGCACGGCGCGCGAGCGATCTTCCACTACACGTATCGGACGCCCCCGGGCGACACGATGGGCCCGGTCCGGACGGACGGCACGGTGGACGAGGAGCGCTGGAACGCGGTGCGGGCGATCAATCTGGAGACAGTCGCGCTGCTGGACGCGACCGAGGGTTGGAGCGTCGCCGAGGTGATTCACGGTTCGACCGCGGATGTCCGCCGCGCGAAGGACGTCAGCGTGGAGGATGGCGTGTCCGTCGCGCTGTTCACCCGTGACCGCGAGCGTCTCGCGTTACTGGTGAACCGCCAGGTAGCGGACCAGGCCGTGCGCACCGTACGCGTTCGGATCGCCGGCTGGACGGGAACCGCCTCGCTGGACCCGGGCGGAGCGCGACTGCTCAGAGTCGACTGAGACTGTTTGTCTCGCGCCCGCGCGGGGGGCCAGATTTCCTCACGGTGCGTTCTCTGGACCTGCCGGCGATGCCCCTGGGCGGCGAGAGCTGGTGGCAGACACTGCGGCGCGCGCTGGAGCGGCTCCGTTACCACGATAGGCGGGGATCGCGCGACCTCCGCCTCGATCTTCTCCGCGGCTATTGAGTGTTCGTGATGGTCGTCGACCACGTCGATGTGTGGTCTCCGCTCCTGAGCCTGATGGGCGGCAACCAGTTCTTCGTCTCGGCGGCCGAGGGCTTCGTGTTCGTGTCCGGACTGGTTGTGGGTCTGGTCTATCACGGCATCATCGCCCGGCGCGGTCTGTTCGCGGCAATGTGGAGAGCACTCTGGCGCGCCGCGAAACTGTATCTGCTCACGGTTGTGACGTCGGTGGGGTTCGTGTATCTCTCCGCCGGCCTCGCGCTCCCCTGGGCGGCGGGACTCGAACTCCCCGCGGATGCGCTCCGGGCGGTCACCCTGGAGAAGATCTTCTACATCACCGACGTGCTCGTGCTCTACACGATCCTGGTCGCGACCACCCCTCTCGTGTTCACGGCTCTGTCGTACGGGCGTCCGTGGTTGGCGATCATCCCCAGCGTCGGCCTCTGGGGAATTCATCAGTTCTGGAATCTCACCCTGCCCTGGCCGGCCGAAGGGAACTTCTACTAAGTCGCGGCCTGGCAATTGATCTTCGTCGCTGGGCTCGTTCTCGGCTGGCATCGGAACGAACTGGGACGGCTGGGCGCACTCGCTCGGGCGCCGCTCTGCCAGGCGGTGACCTACGCGCTCGCAATTGGCTTCATCTGGTTCGCGGGTCAGACGCACCTGTTCGATCCCTTCACCGCCGAGACGGGGGCGACCGTCACCGACATCTTCGCCAAGTGGAACCTGCCGCCGCTAAGGCTGCTGGCCGGCGCCGTGTTCTTCCTCGGCGCATTCCATCTGGTCGATCGTCTGTGGCGGCCCATTCATCGTGTCGCCGGCGAGTTCCTGCTGCGCCTTGGCACGACCGCCCTCCCGGCTTACATCGCCCATCTGCCGATCGTCGCGATCGACGGCTCCTACCGTGCGAGATTTCTACCGATGGTTCCGACTGCCGCCCAGAATGTAGCCCTGCAGGTCGCCGCGCTTGGCGTCGTCATGCTCGTTGTCATCGCGTGGGACGCACTCCCGACCCTCGGCCATCGCCTCCGGCGCGTCCGCACCAACCCGCGCTTGATTCCGAATGTCATCGGCGTGGTGGTTCTGACGGCGTTCGTCGGCGTCGTAGGCGCCCAGCCCTTCCTCGTGCAGAGCGACGTTCGCTTCATCGGGGTTCCCGACGATCGCGGTCATATCGACCGGCCGCGGTATCAGCTGTACGTGCCGCGCGCCGCGCTCGCGCGCCAGCCGCTGACGCTCGTCCTTGTCGTGGCGGAGCCCGGTCTGGAGAGCGACCTGATTGCCCGCGACCTCATCGCGGCAGCCGACAACTACGGGTGGATTCTCGTCGCCGCCCCCCACGTCGAATTCATTATGGATCTCTCCGCGGTAGACGCGGTGCGGCGGGACTTCCCGGGGCAGTACCGGGGCATCGCGGACATCGTCGCGACAATTCCGGGGACGACGGG
>VGOZ01000027.1 GCA_016875715.1 Chloroflexota bacterium
ACGTCTCGGGCACCGCCGACGGCCTTCCTCAGCGGAGTGGGCACGCGCACCATCACAGTCATCGTCTCACCTCGCGCCGGTAAGTTCTCGTTCCCGCCAGACCCGCTCGAAAGCACTGAACGCGGCCGGGATCGACACGGGCGCCTCCACTTCGCGGGCAACCGCCTCCTGCGTCTTGAGCCCGTTCCCGGTCACGTAGGCCACGGTGGACTCGTCCGGCCGGATCGCACCGGACTCGACCAGCCGCCTCAACACGGCGATCGTCACCCCTCCAGCGGTCTCGGTGAAGATCCCCTCGGTTTCCGCGAGCAGCTTGATCCCATCGACGATCTCTCGATCGGCCACCGCGGCGCCGCTCCCGCCGGAACGCTTGATCAGCTTGATCACCTCGTACCCGTCGGCCGGATTCCCCAGAGCCAGCGATTTGGCGATGCCGCTCGGTCTAACCGGGACGATCGTCTCATCGCCACGCTCAAATGCGGTGATCACTGGCGAGCACCCGGTCGCCTGGGCCGCGCTCATCCGCGGCGGGCCGTTCGCGATCAAACCGACTTTCAGGAGCTCGTTGTACCCCTTCCAGAGTTTGGTGAAGAGCGACCCCGAGCCGATGGGAACCACCACGTGATCCGGTGCGCGCCAACCAAGCTGCTCGGCCACCTCGAAAGCGAGCGTCTTGGAACCCTCCGAATAGTACGGGCGAAGGTTGATGTTCGCGAATGCCCAGTCCTCGAAGCGATCGGCGATCTCCTGACAGAGCCGATTCACATCATCGTAATGACCGTCGACGGCAATGAGGGTGGGTCCGTAGATTGCCGCTCCGAGAATCTTCCCGGCTTCGAGGCCCGCAGGAATGAAGACACATGCCCGCATACCCGCGCGCGCCGCGTGCGCGGCGACAGAGCAGGCGAGGTTGCCTGTCGACGCACAGGAGAGGACCCGAAACCCGAGTTCCCGGGCGCGGGTCGAAGCGACGGAGACGACCCGATCCTTGAACGAATAGGACGGGTTGACGCTGTCGTTCTTGATCCAGAGTTCACGCAGTCCGAGCCGTCGCGCGAGGTTGTCGGCGCGAAGCAGCGGTGTCATTCCCGCGCCGATGTCGACAACGCTCTCCCCCTCGACGGGGAGCAGGTCACGATAGCGCCAGATCGTACGCGGACCGCGCGCGATGCGATCTGGCGACACAATCTCCCGGATGACGTCGTAGTCGTACTCGACCTCGAGGGGACCGAAACACTCGTCGCACACGTGTGTTGCCTCGAGACGGCGCCGGGCACCACACTCGCGACACTTCAGACCGAGAATGCGCGACACGAACATCGATGTTAGCAGAGGGTTCTCCCGGCTCCTGTTCTGGCGAGCCACCCGATCGCTCGCCGTAGGCGGTACCATCACGGTTCACTACGATGCCAGGTATCGTCCTCGTGCCGCTCGATGCTACGCCGGTTGGGGAAGCGATCCTTCCCCACCTCGCCGAGATCGCGCGCCCGCTCGACTGGCAGATTCGCCTGATCCACGTCGTTCCCCCGCGCTCCGTTCATCGGAGTGGGGACCCTCGAGCGATGCAATCGCTCGGCCTGATGGGTGCACCCTCGCTCTTGCCCGACCAGTACCCGACCGCCTCCGCCTCGTTCTCGTACGATTCCGGGGAGATCGAGCGCACGCGATCGTATCTTGCGCGCTTGGCCGATTGGCTCCACGCGGCAGGTCTCCGTGTCGAGGTTCAGGTGATCGAAGGGTTAGACGTCGTCGCTTCGATCTTGCGTGCCGCCGAGTCTGCCGACTACCTGGCGTTGTCTGCCCAGCGATCGTCACGGCGCGGCCTGGATCGTCTGATCGGAGGCTCGGTGCTGGATCGCCTGCTCGCCGGTGCACCGATTCCGGTCATCTTCCTCCGCGTGGCCGATGCAACGCATTAGCCGATCGATCCGCGTCGCCGCGCAGCCGGATCGGTGCTTTGACTATGTCGTAGACCCCTCCCATGCGCTCGACTGGATGCACAACATGACCCGCTTCGAACCGGAGGCTTCCGGGCCGGCGCGGGTCGGGAGCCGTGTGCACGCATCTGCGGTGATGCTCGGCATACCGCTCTCCACAGTCGTGCAGGTCGTCGACGTGGACCCACCTCGGCGGTTTGTCTCCGAAACCAGCGGCCGACTGCGCAGTCGCGCCACGTGGGAGTTCGCGCCGGTCGACTTTGCGACGGACGTCACCTTCATCGGCGACTATGAGATCCCCGGAATCATTCTCCGCCTGGTTGGGGCGCAGACCGTGCTGGGAGAATTACAGTTCGCCGCGGAGCAGTCGCTGGCAAACCTCAAGAGGCGAATCGAAGGCCCATGACCGAAGGAACGCTTCCCGGCACCGAGCCCAACCCACCGGCTCGGTCGCGTATGCCTGAGTGGGCCCGGCGGGGCGTGGTCGGCCAGGTCTTCGGGTTCGGCGAGCGCCATCCACTGCTGACGTCGTGGGCTGTCCTGGCGATCGCGATGGTGGCGCTCCTTGTCTACACCTCGCGTGATGTGGGGTTGCTTCCATCACAACTGGCGGCGATGATCGTTGCCACTGTGCTGCTCGCTGGGGCCTGCGTCTGGATCATCAGCTGGGAGTAGAGGACGCCGCGCTTCCTGGTCGCCTTCGCTCGATCGGCCGCGGTGACGTCACCTGGTATCTAGCGGAGCGGCCGGGGCGCGCGGAGTCGGATTACCTCCGTGCACGCTTCGATCCGACCGGCGGCTGGCTTGAGGATCTGGCTCCCGACGGCGCGTCCTTCGTTGCACATCGTCACCCGATGCATGTGGCCCTCTCCTTTCCCATCGTCCTGGCTCGCCCGGGCCGGGTGTCGATCGCGACGATCGCTTTCCTGGCCGATCGTCAACGGGTCGCGCTGGTGCACCACGGTGATGTCCGAGGCCTGAACGCCCTGTTCGAGCGGGTCGAAACGCGGGCGGTGGATCTACCCGTCGGCGTCGCCTCGGTCCTTGTCGCCATTCTGGATTTGGTAGTTCGCGCGGGCAGGATGGTGGTGGAGCAGTATGGCAGCCAGGTGGACGACGTGGTTGCTTTGCTCCAGGCGCGAGATGCCTCGGGCTACGCGAGCGATCTGACCGCGCTGCAGGCAGAGATCGAGCGTGCGCGCCGCACTTTGAGATGTTCGGCCCGCGTGATGGGCCGGGTGTTGGCCCATCTCTCCAAGGGTGAATTCGGCGCTCTCGGGGAGAGCCCCTTCGTGCGAGAGCGGCTGCTGGCGTACGACCGGGAACTCGAAGAACTCGGCGCACGCCTGACCGCTGCGGAGCGACGCTATCAACGGGCGCGCGAATCGCTCGATAGTGCCATCCAGCGCGGGCTCGCGGGATTCGCTTTCGCTGTGGCAACAGTCGCCCTCGCGCTCCTCCTCGCACCCACCACGCTGATCGCCAGCGTCAGCGCCGACGAGTGGATTCGCTACGCGGCGGCCGCGCTCCTCGCCGCTCTCCCGGCCATCGCGACTCTATGGTCCCTCTGGCGAGCGCGCTGAGCGTGCCTAGCTGACCACACTCTCGATGCGGTATCGGACCTTGCCGGCGGGCGCATCCACCTCGATTTCGTCACCCTGACGACGGTCTATCACGGCACGGCCGACCGGCGACGCGACCGAGATGCGGCCCTCGCGCGGGTTCGCCTCATTCGGAGAGACCAGCGTGTACTCGATCACATCATCTTCGCCGATGTCGCGAATCGTGACGCGGACCCCGAGGACGATGCGGTCCGCTGTGCGCCTGCCTTCGTCGATGATCTCCGCGCGGGCCAGGATCGCCTGCAGCTGGCGGATCCGCGCCTCCACCTCGGCCTGATGCTGCTTGGCAGCATCGAACGGCGCATTCTCCCGGAAGTCCTTGTCGATCCGCGCCTCGAAGAGATCGCGCGCGATTTCCGGGCGCTTGACGTTGATCAGGTTATCGAGCTCTTCCTGAAGCCGCCGGAATCCCTCCGCGGTGAGCATCTCGTGCTGTGGCGTCTCGACGCGCTCGGCGTTGCCGCCCCGCGCGCCGCCTCGGCCGTTCGCGCGGCGAATGCGGATGAACTTCCCGTAATTGATGTCGGTAAATCCCTGCTTGTGTGCAAACATAAGAAACGACTTGATCGGTTCCAGGCGGCGACTGTCGGCCCCGGATCGCTCTTGACCCTCCTGGTACTTCTCGACGATCTCGGCCGTGAGCCGCGCGATGTCGAACTGGTCGAAGTCCCGGACGAACTTGTTGAGTTCCTGGAGCTGGGCTTGACGCTCCTCGCCCTTCAGGCTGCTGGCGAATCGACCCGCGACCTCGCGAACCGTGACTGTGGTGACCTCGCTCATGCTCGGGTGCGCTCCTTCTCTATTTCCGGGGATTGCGCCAAGGGGGGCGACTGGTCGGGCGGCCGCGGCGCGGGCGGCGCGCCGCGGATCGGCGCTCAATCGCATCTCCGGCGTTCACGGGTTCGGCCTCGAGCGTCGATTCCTCAATGACCTGCGCCTCGAGGCGCTTCAGGATCGCCTGAGACGTCCCAGATGCGGTGGCAACTCTGCGGACATGCTCGCGACAGTCCCGGGCGTGCATGACCGGAATGGTGGGATTCTCGATCGTCAGGGTCACGCGGGGATGGGTGAAGATCACAACCGGCTCCACGGGGATGCGGGCGGCTTCCTCGGCTCCGAAACGATCGGTCAAGAGCTTCCGGACGAGTTCGACGCCGTGAAGCGCGTCGCGTGTCGGATTGCCAAGCGGTCCTTCGCTGAGCAACTGCAGCCAGCCGATGATGCCTCGCCGCCGAGACCACCGGTCTCCGCGCACGATGATGTCCCCAATGTACGGGCGGGTCTCTACGACAACGATCGCGCCGGGCGCGACGATCAGGTGGTCCACCGGCACACACGACACGTAGTTGAAGAGGACAACCCGGCTATCGAGCGAGCGAAGCTGGATCGCTAGCGCCTCATCGGCCCGCGGCCGGATCGCGAATCGGAGCCAGTCGCCCTTCCCGAACGCGATGAGCAGGTATCCGACCGCCAGCGCCGCGTACGAGATGACGATCGTCTCCGCGCGCTCGCCGCCGATGCCGAACGCCGAATAGAGGAGACCGCCTAGGAGGATCCCGAAGCCCCCGAACGTCGCGACGCGACCGAAAATCGCGTGCCTGCGGATGTGGCCGCTATTACTGACGAGTCGCAGTCACTCGCCTCCCGCCACCGATTCTGGACGACGGAAGGCGAGCACGACGTTCTGACCGCCGAAACCGAACGCGTTCGCCAGTGCCACGGATACATCCTGGGTCCGGGCGGTGTTGGGCACGTAGTCGAGATCGCACTCCGGGTCGGCGCAGTCCTGATTGATAGTCGGATGGATCTTAGCATCACGAATGGCGAGAACTGCCGCGAGCGCGCCGATCGCTCCCGCCGCCCCCATGGAATGGCCAACCATTGACTTGGTCGCGCTGATCGGGATGCGATCGGCGTGCACGCCGAATACGGAGCGAATCGCCCTCGTCTCGGCGAGATCGCCCGCCGGCGTAGAGGTTGCGTGGGCATTGATGTAATCCACCGACGAGCACGTGACATGCGCGTCGGCGAGCGCGCGACGCATGGCCAGAGCTGCCCCTCCACCGTTCGGGTCGGGGGCGACCATGTGGAAGGCATCGGAGGAGCACCCGTAGCCCACAAGCTCGGCGACGATGATCGCGCCGCGTGAGACGGCGTGGCGCCATTCCTCTAGGATGAGAGCGCCGGCTCCCTCGGCAGGGACAAGCCCGTCCCGCTCGCGGTCGAACGGTCGACTGGCGCGATCTGGCTCGTGGTTGCGTGTCGAGAGGGCGCGCAACGCCGTGAAGCTCGCCAGACCGGTCTCACAGATCGAGGCCTCTGTGCCCAGCGCGATCATTACGTCGGCATCCCCACGCCGAATGACCTCGCCCGCCTCACCGATCGCCTGCGCTCCGGCGGCACAGGCGGTGATGATCGTGGAGCTATAGGCGCGTGCCCCGAAGACCTTGCTCACCTGCCCAGCAGCCATGTTCGGCAGCATCTGGGGGAGGAAGAAGGGACTGAGCCTCGTCCCACCGCGATCGCGGATCGTCTCGAACCCCTCTTCAAGGGTTCGAAGCGACCCGATCCCCGTACCCACAAGGACGCCGAGCCGATCGCGCTCAATGCGCGCGAGATCCAGCCTGGCGTGGGCGAGCGCCTCCTCGGTTGTCGCCAGGGCGAACTGGATGAACCGCGAGAGTCGGCGCGCTTCCTTGCCTTCCACACTGCGTGGCATCGGATACCCGTCGACCTGGCCCGCGATCTGCGCCGGGTAGGTCGACGGGTCGAACGCTCGGATGCGGCTGACACCGGACTCACCGCGCAAGAGCGCCTGCCAGGTTGTTTCGGCCGTCTCACCGACCGGCGTGATCGCCCCGAAGCCGGTCACTGCGACCCGCCGCTCACCCTCCACCGGAATCAGCCCCCGAGCGCGACACCTGCTCGGGACTGTACCGCGCTGCGAACTGCCTCTGTCAGGCCTGACTCCGCGGCGTGCCGAGCAACGCGGATTGCGCTTCTCACTGCCCGAGCGTCCGAACGCCCGTGGGCAATGATGCAAATGCCATTCACACCGAGGAGCGGCGCGCCACCGTACTCCTGGTAGTCAAGCCGCCGGCTGATCCGCCGAAATGCACCCTTCATGAGCAGGCCGCCGATGCTGCCCAGGAGCGAGCGCCTCGCCTCCTGCCGTATGACCTCGCGCACCAACGTGGCTGTTCCTTCCGCAGTCTTCAGGAGCACGTTGCCCGTGAACCCGTCCATCAGGATGACGTCGGCGCTGTGATGTGGAATGTCCTTTCCTTCGACATTACCCACGAAGTTCACCGAACTCTGGCGAAGTAAGGCGTGGGTCTCACGCACGAGCGTGTTTCCCTTTGAATCCTCCTCGCCGTTGGAAAGCAGCCCCACGCGCGGATTGGTGACGCCGAACACGCGCTCCCAGTAAGTCGATGCCATCACACCGAACTGCAGGAGGTTCTCCGGCCGGCAGTCCAGATTCGCGCCGATGTCACAGAGTAGGCAGTAGCCATGCAGCGTCGGAAACGCGGAGGCCAATGCCGGCCGATCCACTCCCCGAACCCTGCCCAAACCCAGCACCGCCGCCGCCATCACCGCTCCGGAGTTCCCGGTCGAAACGAAACCCGCGGCCTGCCCGGCGCGAACCCCCGCGACTCCGACGACAATCGAACTCTGGGGCCGAGCCCGAACCGTCGCAACCGGGTTGTCCGACATCTCGATCACGTCGGGCGCATCGACGATCTCGATACTGAGATCCGTCGCCTTCACGGCGGCAAGCGCCGCCTCAATCTCCGTGCGCCGACCAACCATCGCGATCGATGCGCCATCCTGACGCACAGCGGCCACGCCGCCGGCCACAAGTTCGGCAGTCCCCCGATCGCCGCCCATAACGTCCAGCGCTATTGGCGGAACACTCATCGATTCGATGATAACACCCATCGGGGATCGCCCGAAAACTCGCACCGGGATGGAGAACGGTGAAACCGCTTGGTGACTTTCAGCGCTACCTGCTCGAGGAATTCGTCGAGGATTGGCGGCACGGCGAGATGTCTCGCCGCGAGATGGTTCGCCGTGCGATCTACCTCACCGGGGGCACCGCGTCGGCCGCCACGGCTCTGCTGAGCGTAGGTTGCGCGCCGATGCCAACGCCCACAGCGATCCCGCCCACCGCCACTCCCGTTCCCCCCACGGCGACCCCCGCGGCCGCCGCGGCCCCGAGCGGTCCGCGCTCTCCGCTCTCGGTCGCGGAAGGGGATCCCGCGATCGAGGCGCAGAAAGTGGAGTTCGACGGCGAGGTCGGTAAGGTCTTCGGATACCTCGCGCGACCGAAGACCGGCGGCCCATTCCCGGGGCTGATCGTGATCCACGAGAACCGGGGTCTGGTTCCCCATATTCAGGACGTGACGCGCCGCGCTGGCAAGGCAGGCTACGTCGCGCCGGCGGTGGACCTTCTGTCCCGAAACGGCGGTACCGACAGGGTGACCGACCCGGCACAGGTGAGCGGGATGCTGGGGCAGGCATGGCCGGAGGATCTCGTTGCCGATCTCAACGCGGGCATCAAATTCCTGAAGACGCAGCCAAGCGTACGGCAGGATCGCATCGGCGCGCTTGGCTTCTGTTTCGGCGGAGGTTACACGTTGCGGCTGGCGACCGCGAACAAGGAGGTCAGGGCGGCGGCCCCTTTCTACGGCCCGAATCCGCCGCTCGAGTCCATCCCGAACACCGAGGCGGCGATCCTGGCGATCTACGGAGAGACCGACTCACGCATCAATACCGGTATCCCCCAGGTGGAAGCGGCGCTCAAGAGCGCCAACAGGACTTTCGAACTCAAGATCTACCCGGGGGTGAACCATGCGTTCCACAACGACACCGGGGCAGCGTGGAACGAGGCCGCTGCCCTCGACGCGTGGGCGAAGATCAACGACTGGTTCAAGAAGCGCCTGGCCTGACGCCCGGCTGCGCGGCCGGCGGGCCTCGACCGCCATCGAGACCCCGCCGGCTGCCTAGGCCTGGTTCCCGCGCTAGACGTCCAGGTTGCGCACATTCTTTGCGTGCGTCTGGATGAACATCTTCCTCGGCGGGACGGCATCACCCATCAGGGTGTCGAAGACCTCGTCGGCCGCCGCCGCGTCGTCAACAGTCACCTGGAGCATCGTGCGGTTCGCCGGGTTCATCGTGGTCTCCCACAACTGCTCGGGGTTCATCTCGCCCAAACCCTTGTACCGCTGAATGTCGATCTTCTCCGGGACTGTCCTACGATCGCGGGCGACCCGTCGCACGGTGTCGTCCCGTTCCTGCTCAGAGTAGACGTAGATCGAATTCCTGCCATCCTGAACCCGGAACAGGGGCGGCTGCGCGATGTAGAGGAAGCCGCCGTCGATGATGGGCGCCATGTGCCGGAAGAAGAACGTGAGGAGCAGCGTCCGAATGTGGGCGCCATCGACATCGGCGTCGGTCATGATCACCACGCGGTGATAACGGAGTTTGTCCGGGCGGAAGCTGGGGCCGATCCCGGCGCCGAGTGCGGTGATGATCGCGCGGATCTCCTCGTGCTGCAGCATCTTGTCCTCGCGAGCCTTCTCGACGTTGAGGATCTTGCCCCGTAGCGGCAGGATCGCCTGGAATCGCCGATCCCGACCCTGCTTCGCGGAGCCGCCCGCGGAATCGCCCTCAACCAGGTAGAGCTCGCTCTTGTCCGGATCCTTCTCCTGGCAGTCGGCCAACTTCCCCGGAAGGGTCATTCCCTCGAGCGCTCCCTTGCGGATCACGGTGTCCCGAGCCATCTGGGCGGCTCGGCGCGCCCGGGCAGATGTCAGGACCTTCTCGATGATCCGCTTGGCATCGGCCGGGTTATCCTCAAGGTAGGCGCGGAACGCGGCGCCCACCGCGATCTCGACGTGGTTGCGCACCTCCGCATTGCCGAGCTTGTTCTTCGTCTGTGACTCGAACTGCGGGTCCTGCAGTTTCACGGACACGATCGCGGTGAGTCCCTCGCGCACGTCTTCACCCGCGAGGTTGGCGTCGTCACCCTTCAGAAAGCCCGCCTTGCGCGCGTGATCGTTGATGATCTTGGTCACCGCAGTCCGGAACCCGGTCAGGTGGGTGCCACCATCCGAAGTCGTGCTGTTGTTCGCGAACGAGAACACAGATTCGGCGTAGCCATCGTTGTACTGAATCGCCACTTCGACGTGGGTTCCCTCGACATCGCGCTCCACGTAGAAGGGGCGATGGAGCGTCTCACGGCGCTGGTTCAGGTGCCGCAAGTAGGCGACGATGCCGCCCTCGAAGTAGAAGGTCATCTCGCGCGGGATCGGAGCATCGAACCGCTCGTCGATCACCGTGATCGTCAGCCCCTTCGTGAGGTAGGCGAGTTCCCGGAACCGCTGGGCAAGCGCCTCGAAGGAGTAATCGAGCTCCCCGAAGATCGTCGCATCGGCCAGGAACGTCGTGGTGGTGCCGTGGCTGTCCGACGGCCCCACGTCCGCGACATCGGCGACGGGCTCTCCTCGACGATATTCCTGCACATACCGCCGACCATCGCGCTCGACCTCGACTCGCAGCCATTCCGAGAGTGCGTTCACCGCGGACACGCCCACGCCGTGGAGACCGGATGCCACCTTGTAGCCGGAGTCGCCGAACTTTCCCCCGGCATGGAGCGTGGTCATGACGGTCTCGAGCGTGGACTTGCCGGTCTGCCGGTGCACACCCACAGGGATGCCTCGGCCGTTATCGGTAACGGTGACGCTGGCATCCGCGTGGAGCGTGATCGTGATGTGATCGCAGATGCCCGCCATTGCCTCGTCGACGGAGTTGTCCACCACCTCGCCGACGATCTTGTGCAAGCCGCGCACGTCGGTCGACCCGATGTACATGCCGGGGCGCTTGCGCACCGCGGCGAGACCCTCGAGAACCTGTATCGAGTTCTCGTCGTACTCGCCGGGCGCGGCGCTCGTGGATGGAGTGGTGTCGTCGGTCACGCGGTGGCCTCCTCGAGGGGGATCAGCCGGATCTGGCGATCGCGGAGGAAGATCATCCCCGCGGTGATCACCGCCGACTGGACATAACCGTTCAGAACCGCGGAGAGAACACTTGCGGGCGCACTCGTCCCAAACGCGCTCGCAGTCACCCCCAGGAGAACAGAAATCGCCACACTCAGGACGATGAACCCGATGCAGGGCCAGAAGTACGCTCGAACGACTCTGACACTTGTCAGAATGCCCTCGCGCACCCCGACGCGAAGAAGCGCCATCGCATCGATCGCGAAGTAGAGGTAGATCAGGGCCCCGAAGGCAGCCGCACCGGTCAACGTGACGATCGCAAGACCCGCGACAAACGCGATGAGAGGGCCAACGAGCGGGATGACTGATAGCACGACCGCCAGCAACATCACGACGAACGTGGCGATCGTCAGGAGAACCCAGCCCAGGGCGTAGACCAGATACAGTTGGACGTTCCGCACGCTCAGCCGCAGAGTCGCATCGCTCAGTGGATCAAGCCGCCCCTCCGGACGTATGAGGTCGCCGATGAGGCACCGCCAGAACGATGTAACGAGGACGCCGACGGCGCCGAGAACGAGCAAGAACGCCGCGACCTGGAACGGCTCATCGAGCACTACACGCCAGCCCGGGCTGCCAAGGCCCTCACCCATCAGCGCCCCGCGGATGGTCTCACGATTGCCCGCGTATGCTGGCTCTCTGCCAGCCTCCACTGCGCTCGCGTCGAGTTCGTCCAGGATTCCGAGAACGGTTGCCGTCAGTTTGGGTCCGAGCCTTGGCTGTGGACCGAACACCTGGGCGATGCCGTAGACGATCGGCACCGCGATCACCTCGGGTACCCGATGGATGATCCTGAAACCGCCAATCAGCGTATCGATGACGCCGGGAGGTGATGTCTCGATCCCCTCGTTGTCCGGCTGAAACACTGGACACGAAGTCTACCAGAGGCGACATAAATCACTGCCGCCGGTCGTCGGTCGACCTCCAGCCACGGACCTGTCTCTTCCGCGTGCCTATAATGCGCCAGCCATGGTGACCTACTTTCGAGGTGCGTTCGTCGACGATCGTGAGGCCGTGATCGGCGTCAAGACCCATGCTTTCAACTACGGCACCGGGTGCTTTGAGGGCATTCGCGGTTACTGGAACGTGAGCGAGGGGCAGATCTACCTGTTCCGCCTCCGCGATCACTACCAACGCTTGGTTCAGTCGTGCCGGATCCTTGGGATCGGCCTGCGCCACACCGTGGACGAACTCTGTGCGCTCACGACCGAACTGGTGGTGCGCAACGGTTACCAGCAGGACGTGTATGTCCGTCCGCTGGCCTATAAGTCGAGTGAGATCGTGGGGGTGCGGATGCACGATCTCGACGACGACCTGACGATCTTCACCACCCCCTTCGGCAAGTATCTACCTGCCGAGAACGGGTGCCGGTGCTGCACCTCTTCCTACCGACGGGTAGACGACAACGCGATCCCCGCGCGGGCGAAAGTCACCGGTATCTACGTCAACTCCGCCCTCGCCAAGACCGAGGCGAACCTGAATGGGTTCGATGAGGCGATTATGCTCACCCATGAGGGGCACGTGTCGGAGGGGAGCGGCGAGAACATCTTCCTCGTCCTCAACGGCGCGCTCATCACGCCCGGACCGACCGAGAACATTCTGATTGGCATCACCCGCGCGAGCGTCATCGAGATGGCGCGCCGCGATCTCGGCATCGAGACGATCGAACGTCCGATCGATCGCAGCGAACTGTACGTGGCCGACGAGGTATTCATGACAGGCACCGCCGCGGAGATCTCTCCGATCGTCGACGTGGATCGGCGGCCGATCGGTGATGGCCGCGTCGGTCCTGTATCTGAGCGGCTGCGCCGGCTATTTGATCGCGTGGTGCGGGGCCAGGCCAACGCCTATCGTCACTGGTGCAGCCCGGTGTATCCCGGCGTTCCGGCCGCGTCGGTCCGAGCCTGACCGGGGCACCCGACTATCTGGGCTGCACGCCGTCGGTCACCGGCGCTCGTGCGTAACGCACTCCGATCAGCATCGGCGGACGCCCCGTTCGTCACCGGGGCGGTTCTGGCGCTCGTCCTCAACATCGGACTCTATCTCTACTTGTGGTCGATTGATGCCGCGCCCACGATGGCGCTCCCATTCGGATACGAGGCCGACAGCACGGCCACGCTGGTCGGCACGGTGGCGGACCTGAGCCCACTGCCCGTCATCGGCTCGCTGTTGGCCCTGGTCAACATTGCGGTCGGCATCGGCCTCCACGCTGCGGATCGTCCTGCCGCCCGGACGCTGGTGTGGACGGCTCCCATCCTCCAGGGATTGGCGGTGGGAGGCATCCTTCTTCTTCTGCTGCGAGCCGGACTCCCGCTCGGACGTTGATCTAAGCCGGTGGGCCTGCGGCCGTCCAGAGACGCCTCACGTTCGCGACCGCGACGCCAAATGCATCCATCCCGGAGCGGCTCGCCTCCTCGACTGAGACCCATCCGTCGAAGCCCTGAAGCCGGGCTCGGCGAAATAGCTCGGCGATTGGGGCGATCCCCTCGCCGATGCGGCAGAAGCGAAACTCACCCTGCGTGGGGGTATCCGCCACGTGGAGAATCGCCAGCCTATCCTTGACCTCTTCGAATAATTCGAGAGCCTCCTCACCGGCAACGAGGGGGTTCGCCGAATCGAAGTTGACGCGAACCGAGGTGCCGCGTAATCCCGCGATGATGCGCGTGAACACCACCCCCCGCTGAGCGAAGTCGAAGTACTGCCAGAAGAAACTCTTGGTGTGATTTTCAAGCGCCAGTGTCAGGCCCCGTGCATCTGCTTCCGATGAGAGCGAGGCCAGAGCGTCGATCGCGTAGCCAGTCCCAACGTCATCGGACACACCGGGGTGCCGCTGTCCCGTGAGGACCCGGATCAGCGGCGCGCCGATCGCCAGGGCCGTATCCAGGTTGCGCGTCATGTCCGCGACCTGCGCCTTGCGGACATCGGGATCCGGATGGGTGAAGTCGGGATGGCAGGTGAGCATGCTGGTCTCCAAGCCGGCGTCCTGCACCATTGCCCGGAACTCCGCCGGCTGGTGCGGTCCGAGCGGGTGAATGAAGCCAAGGCTGCACTCCGTCCCATCGAGGCCAACCGATTTCGCCAGGCGCAGATAGTCGGTGAGCGGCATCGTCCGTTCGACGGCGATTGCCTGAAACAGGGAGACGGGCAGACACGAGAGCTTCATCGGAGGCATGGTACCGTGGGGAGATCAGCCGCTAAGCCACGCCAATCGTCGCTGCGAAGTCGTAACGCAGCGAGACGCCGCCCGTAGATACGATAGGTGCCGTGTGGACTGCACCCCTATTTCAGCGCCAGCTAGAAGTCGATCCGACCATCGACACCGACAGACTGACGGCGCGGCTGCCGCCGCACGTCGTGCTGCTCCATAACGATGAGGTCAACGACATGGCCCATGTGGTCGACTCGCTCATCGCCGCCGTGCCACCGCTCAGTCGCGAGCGAGCGACAGAGATCATGCTCGACGCGCACAACCACGGTCGGGCCCGCGTGATCGTGTGTCCTCTCGAGCAAGCTGAGCTATACCGCGATCGACTGCTGAGCCGCCGGCTCACCGCGACGATCGAGGCCGCCTGACTCGCGAGCCTGCTCGAACGTGTGGGCCGACGACCGCCCGAACGGGCGTGGGAGCAGGCCGGGCGGACCCGTAAAGTTGCCGCACTTGGTGGCGGGAGGGTGATGTGAGCGCCATCGCGACATTGACACAGCTATCGGATGCGCTCGCCGAGGTCGTCGCCGGGGCGGGGAGATCGATCGTCGCAGTCAATGCTCGGCGCCGCCTTCCTTCGTCCGGACTGGTCTGGAGCGATGACGGCACGATCGTCACCGCCGACCACGGGATCGAGCGGGACGAAGAGATCACTATCACCGCGCCCGATGGCGCCGACCTCCCGGCTCAGCTGATCGGTCGCGACCCCGGGACCGATATCGCGGTGCTGAAGGCCGAGGCCCAATTACTGACACCGGCCTCCTTTGCCACCGACGCCCGTGTTGGCGCGCTCGCCGTGGCGGTCGGGCGACCGGGCGCGGCACTGATGGCCTCGCTGGGCGTGATCGCCTCGGCGGGGAGGGATGACCGTACCGGGCGCGGCGGGACACTCGAGGACTACTACCGGACGGACGCGACCGCGCTGCCCGGATTCTCCGGGGGAGCGCTCGTTCTCGCCTCCGGTGGGATCGCGGCGATGCTCACGTCGCATCTTGGTCAGGGCGCCGGGTTCGCGATCGGGCCGGCGACCCTCCGTCGGGTCGTGGGGGATCTCCAACGGCAGGGCCGGGTTCGTCGCGCCTATATCGGCGTGACGTCGCAGCCAGTGGCGCTCCCCGTCTCGATGCGGGATCGACACGCCCCTGGACAGGAGGCCGCCCTGCTCGTCGTGGGGCTCGAGGCAGATGGACCTGCGGATCGTGCCGGCCTCTTGCTGGGCGACGTGGTGATCCTCTTCGGTGGAGAGCCGATCCGGGATACGGGAGACTTGCAGACCGCATTACGCGCGGATCGCATCGGCCAGGCGATCGCCATCCGCGTGATCCGCGGAGGCGAGGCGCGAGATCTCACGGTCACTGTGGGCGAACGCCCGACCTGACGGTGAGAGAGCGACTCCCCCGAGTGGTGATCGTCGCATCGGCACCGCTCATCAGGGAGGGGCTCCGCACTCTCCTCGCCCGCGAGGGGATCGTGACCGTCGCCGACGCGTCCTCGATTGACGATCTCCGCGATCCGTTCGATGGCAGCGCCGAGGCGCTTCTCGTGGACCCTCCGCTGGACGCAGCGGACGAACTCGCGGCGGGCCTGGCCGCGATTCGCATCGCGCCAGTTCTCCTTGGCCCAACGCCGTGGGCGGACCGACTCGCGGTTGCCCTGCGGAACCGCGTCTGGGGCTACGTCTCCCGCAGGGCGGACGGGCCGACTCTGGCAGCGGCGCTGCGCGCGGTCAGCGCGGGTCTTGTGGTCATTGAGCGTACGATCGCTTCGGGGGAGACACTCTCGCGCGGCCTGCGCATGGGCAATGGGAGCCCGAATGATCTGACCGCGCGAGAGCGAGAGGTCCTTCAACTGGTCGCCGAGGGCCTTGCCAACAAGATGATCGCGGCTCGACTCGCGATCAGCGAGCACACAGTGAAGTTTCACGTAGCAGCCATCCTCACCAAGCTCGGCGCGGCGTCGCGCACCGAGGCGACGCATACCGCCGCCAGACGAGGGTTGATCGCTCTCTAGAATACCTCGGGATGGAGACGACCGATGTGGCAGGTCTGCTCTCCGAACGATCCCGACTGATCGAAAGTTCCGGCATCCGTCGTGTCTTCGATCTCGGGGCGTCGCTGAAGGATCCGGTCAACTTCTCGATCGGACAACCCGACTTTGCTGTCCCAGGGGACGTGAGGGCTGCGGCGATCCGCGCGATCGAGGACGGTCAGAATCGGTACACGCCTACTCAGGGAATCGCGCCGCTGCGCGATCGAATCGCGCGGAAGCTGCGTGAGGAGAACCAGATTTGGGCCGATGCTGATGACGTCCTGGTGACCTCCGGGAGTTCGGGCGGGATCTTCCTGGCCCTGGCCGCGCTCCTCGACCCGGGCGACGAGGTTGTCATTCCGGATCCCTATTTCGTGATGTACCCGCAACTGGTTGGCTTCTTTGGTGCCCGGCCGAAGTTTGTCGATACCTATCCGGACTTCGTCCTCGACCCAGACCGAATCGAGGACGCGATCACGCCGCAGACGAAACTCATCGTCCTCAACAGCCCGGCGAATCCGACGGGGGCAGTCGTGCCGGAGGACCGGCTGCGCCGGATCGCGGTGATCGCCGCGCGACACGGCATCGTGATCCTCGCCGACGAGGTGTACGAGAAGTTCGTCTACGACGGATCCCGCCACTTCAGCATCGGATCCCTCTATCCAGCAACCATCACTCTCAACGCGCTGTCCAAGAGTCACGCCGCGACTGGGTGGCGCATCGGGTACGCGGTTGGTCCGCGCCCGATCCTCGACAAGATGAAGGAGTTGCAGCAGTACACGTTCGTCTGCGCACCATCGTTCGCCCAGTACGGCGCTCTTGTGGCGTTCGATGTCGACACCTCCGCCCAGGTGCGGGCGTATCAGCGGCGGCGCGATCTCATCGTGGACGGACTGCGGCGCCGGTTTGAGGTCTGGACCCCGGGTGGGGCGTTCTACGTGATGCCACGCGTCGACGATCGGGATGCGTCGTCCTTTGTGGAGCGGGCCATCGCGAACAACGTTCTGCTCATCCCCGGGTCGGTCTTCTCCCGGCAGCCGACGCACATCCGGATCTCCTACGCCATCTCCGAGGAACGGATTCTCCAGGGCGTCGATATCCTTACCCGGATCTGATCGTCTCGATGCCGGCTGACGGGCAACCCAGCGGGAGGCTCTCCACGTGAGACGGGTGAGCCTGAAGGAGACGGAGCCAGGTACGCTCCTCGGGCATTCGATCCTCGACGCGAAAGGGAACATCCTCCTCACCGGGGGGACGGCGCTCACGGAGCGGTACGTCCGTACGTTGCTCGAGCGGGGAACGACGGCGGTCACGATCCAGGACGAAGAGACCGCCGATATCGAGATGCCCGAGGTCATCAGCGACGCTCTGCGCGCCAAGGCGACGAACACGGTCTATCGGGTCTTCGAGGCGATTGGCGGCACGGCCGCGCAATTGAAAGGATTGAGTCCGCGGGAAATCCAGGGCAAACTGCGCGGCACGGAGTTCCGCCAGGCGGCAGGGCACCTCGTGCCGACTGCCGCCGTCGTTTCGGTCGTCGACGACATCATGAACGAGGTTCTCGATACCGAACTGCTCACCGGAATGGCGGCGATCAAATCGTACGACAACTACACCTTCGCCCACTCAGTCGAAATGGCCACGGCGGCACTCGTGCTGGGTCGCAAGCTTCGACTCGATCGTGGCAGCCTCAAGCGGCTGGCACGCGCATGCCTCCTGCACGATATCGGCAAGATCTTTGTCGACGAGGCGATCCTCAATAAGCAGGGGAAGCTGACTGACGAGGAATTCGAGGTCATG
Source organism: Chloroflexota bacterium (assembly GCA_016875715.1). GTDB lineage: Bacteria > Chloroflexota > UBA6077 > FW602-bin22 > FW602-bin22 > VGOZ01. The sequence continues at coordinate 17,651 of VGOZ01000027.1, forward strand.
AAGAGCCACCCGACCCTCGGCTTCGAGTTACTCCAGGCGGCCCAGCCGAACGACGTGCTGATCAATCACGTGGCCTACCAACATCACGAGCGCCAGGATGGCAAGGGGTATCCCCGCGGGCTTAACGGACTGAATCAGGTCCATCGCCCGCCTTTCGGCAACGAGGGGCGCATCATCCTCATAGCAGAGATCGCCGCGATCGCGGATGTCTATGATGCCCTCGCGACCGACCGACCCTACCGGCCAGCCCTCGCCCCTGAGGTCGTGCTGGACATCATGGCCAAGATGGGTACCTCCGCCCTGAACCAGGAGTTACTGGATCTCTTCCGCTCGCTCGTGCCATCCTTTCCAGTCGGGATGGCCATTCGGGTCACCGCCGGTCGCTGGCTGGGATACACCGGTGTCGTGGCGCGCGTGAACAAGGAGAAGCTCGATCGCCCGGTGGTCCGGATTCTGCGCGGCTCCGGAGGGGCGAAGATCCCTTCGTTCGACTTGGATCTCAGCGAGGATGCCGCGACGCGGATCGTCTCGGTCCTGTGACAGTCGTGCGCTCGAAGAGAGCGCGCTACCCGGCGATCACTTTCACGAGCACCGTGCGCGGCCGGGGACCGTCGAACTCGCTCAGGAAGATGCCCTGCCATGTGCCCAGGACCAGTTCGGATGCCTCAATTGCCACCGCCACCGAGTTCCCGTACAGGCTTGTCTTCACGTGCGCGTCGGAGTTCCCTTCGGCGTGGATCCAGAATCCCTCGCGCGGCACCATCTCCGCAAGATGGTTGATGGTGTCCGCGGTCACGGCCGGATCGGCCGCTTCGTTGAGGGTCACGCCCGCGGTCGTGTGCGGCACGATCACGAAGCAAACCCCTTCGGAGACTCCCGTCGACCGCACCGCCTGAGCGACGCGATCGGTGATCTCCTCCAGCGCCTCGCGTCGACGCGTGGGGACGGTGAGCCGAATCAGCATGGTAGGCTCCCGCGATGCGCCCGCAGGTCGCGATCTTGACGGTGAGCAGCAGTCGGGCTCGGGGCTCGACGGCAGCAGATGCCAGCGGGGATCTTGCCGCGCCCGTCGTGGCGGGCCTGGACGAGGTCGTCGAGCGCGGGCTCGTGGCCGACGATCGTGGCGCAATCGCCGACATCCTCCGCGCCTGGAGCGACCAGCGCGCAATCGATCTGACCCTCACGAGTGGTGGGACCGGTCTGGCTAGCTCCGACGTTACACCGGAGGCGACCGCCGATGTCGTCGATCGCGTCGTGCCCGGCCTCGGCGAGACAATGCGCGCGGTCATCCGCCCGGCAACGCCGCGAGCGATCCTCTCCCGAGCGATGGCGGGTACGCGGGGCAGGACGCTGATCGTCAATCTCCCCGGATCGCCGCGAGGTGTCCAGGAATGCCTGGAGGCGATCGAACCGACCCTGTACCACGCTCTCGAGATCCTGCGCGATCGCCCTACCGATCACTGAGTCACCGGTATTCGTCGCGCACTGGCGAAAAGACGTCGATCGCAACGGACTCCACCGGAGCCTCAACCGAATGGGTGGTGCCTCCTGGAATGAGCCAACCGTCGCCGGCTTCGAGCAGGTGCGTCTGTTCGCCAATGGTGAACGCCAGTCGGCCGCTGACCAGGTAACCGCATTGTTCGTGCGGGTGGTCGTGTGCCGGTACCACCGAACCGGCCGCGAGCGTGATTTCGCAGACCATAGCGCGATCTCCCCAACCGATCGTCCGTCGCACCACGCCGGGGAAGATCTCCACCGCGGGTGTCGTCGTGCGTCTGCCTACGCGTGCCAGCGGGTCGTCTGGTGTCGGCACTCTCGCCTCCCGGTGAGTTGTATCGCCGCCGTCTTCGGTCGGATGGGACCGACACGAAGCGTATAATCGTCGGCGTGCTGAATGACAAGATCATCCGGCACGTCCTGGATCTCCTCCGCGAAGAGCACGGGGCGAGCCCGGGCGGGCGATCCGCTCAATCGGTTGAAGAACTGGTGCGGCGACGGGCGGCGCAGATCAACACCCTGATCGCACAGATGCAGGACTGGGTTCATACCGACGATGTGGAGTTCGACGCGATTCGCACGCTCCTCGAACATCTGCCGTCGGTGCTCGTGCGCTTCGAGAGTCCGCTCCTGGTGGAGATGCAGTTCCCGCTCAGCGAGATGATGCTGGCGATTTCGGACACCGCTCGGCCCACAGGTGAGGTCGAGGGCCTCGAAGTGTTGCCCAACGATTGCCCGGAAATCCAGGAGTCGCCCGAAGATGATCTCGGGCCGTTCAGGAAGGCCTTCGAAGAGAAGTAGTCCGGGCGCCTACTCCTCCTCCTCGTCGTCATACTCGGGCAGCTCGACAACCATCTGAGGCCGAGGATCTCGGCCGAGGACAGCGTCGATCCAGAGTGACCAAAAGAGGATGCCGCCCAGGACCGACACCCAGACGATCCAGATGCCGAGCCACCCATCCATCGTGTAACCGAGCGCGTATCGCGGCAGGCGCGGGAGATCGGCGATGGTCTGCGTATACGCGAACATGAGAATGGTTCCGAAGCCGATGCCGATCAGACCGATAAGAAAATCGAGGGTGGGGAGGAACGGCTTCCGCCCCAGCGCGTGAGCCAGACGCAACAGGGTCCTTCCCCGCCCGTTCGCCACGGTGAGGAGGACTTCCACGAGGAACAGCAGTCCGAGGACGATGTGTCCCAGGCCGGTTAGGACGCCCAGGACGTGGTATCCACCCGGGTCGCGCCGTTCGGAGTTGAAACCGACGATGATTGGCACGATGCCGATGACCAGAACCGTGACCGCCAGGAGGAGCGCGCCAACGATACCGGCGACAGGCCGCTCCCCGACGTCGTACGTGATCTGCCGACCGACGGCCTCCTGCTGATCGGTCATATGGGGGGCGCCGCAGTGGGCTGATCTTCGGGCGGCGGCTCATAGGGGCGCCCCATCGCGATCCACATCCAGGCGCCACCAATTAGGACCACGATGAATGAGAGGAACCCGAACATCGCGACCAGCGGACCGTAGCCCGCGCCGCTGACGGGCTGGGCGAACGGCCCCACCAGTTTCGGCACTGCCTCGGTGGGCGCGATGACCAGAAGGATCACGATGAACGCGAAGGCGAGCCCCAAAAGCGCGATCCAGGCCAGGCGGTGATTCAGCATGGCATCGCGCTCCGGCTCTAGGAGTCCACCAAGACTTGTGTCGATCTTAAGCGGTGCCTCGCGGGCCAGAGCCGGCTCAGGAAGCGGATGCCAGGGCGTACCTTCGGAGATCCGGGGCACGCGGGATTCTTGCTCGGCGCGTGGTGGTGGGGATGGGTGCCTGGGCGTCAGGGAGATGGGGAGAGGCGGAGGGCGACTCGGCTGCTGCGGCTCCATTCAGTCGGTATCGGTGTACCACACCACCCGTTAGAACGGCCTCGCGGTTACGGACGGCCGAAAGGGAAATGGGCCACGGATCGCCAAAGGCCGCCGTCGGCCCGGACGATCAGATCGATCTCGCGTACGATCCACGAGTAGTTCAATCGCCACCCCCGCACGACCGTGAGGCTGCGCTCGAGATCGCCCTGCCGGATCCCACCGATGATCGTCGCGTGAGGTCGGGACCTTTGCCCACCATCGCCGATGGGGATGCCCACGCGACGGGCGAGTTCCTGCCCGACGCGGCGACGCAGCTCGAGTAGGTTTGGAGACTCCTCGAGCGGGAGAATGATCGCGTGGCCGCTCTCCTGAGCGATGACCTCGGCATCGGAGGTTCGGATCCCGAACGGCGGAAACCCCTGAACCGCGCGACGTAGTGCATCCAGAGCGATCTTCTGGCCATCGTGGACCGGCATGGCGAATGGACGACGCAGCGTCACGTGGAGATCCATCGCTGGCGGCATACCGCTCTGGGCACGGACCTTGCGCAGATCCTCGATCTGATCCCTCGGCGCGAAAGCTACGACCGCGTACTGCTCCTGCGACCGCGATTCCATCTACGCGGGTACATCGCGCACGGCGTGATCCTCGATGACCCGATCCGACCGATTCAGCAGGATTGGCGACTTCTTATGCTTGATGACGTCGCCGTTGATGACCACCTTCTTGACATCCCCGCGCGAGGGGATGTCGTACATCACGTCTAGAAGGATGTCCTCGATCACGGTGCGTAGACCTCGCGCGCCGGTCTTCAGTTTGAGCGCCTCCTCGGCCGTCGCCTCCAGAGCGTCTTCGGTGAAAGAGAGGTCGACTTTGTCGAGCGCCAGGAACTTCTGGTACTGCTTGACGATCGCGTGCTTCGGCTCGGTGAGGATCTTCATCAGTGCGTCCTTGCCGAGCGGATCGACCGACACTACCACCGGGAGCCGACCAATGAATTCGGGAATCAAGCCGTAGCGCAGGAGATCGTCCGCGATGACATGGGCGAGGAGCGCCGCCGCCTCCTTCTGGTCGTGCTCGTCACTAACCAGGGTGGGCCGGAACCCGATCGACTTCTTCGTGCCAATCCGGTTGCCCACGATCTTCTCGAGCCCTTCGAATGCTCCGCCACAGATGAAGAGGATGTTGGCGGTGTTGATCTGGATGAAGTCCTGATGGGGGTGCTTTCGGCCGCCCTGGGGCGGCACGTTCGCGACAGTGCCCTCGATGATCTTGAGGAGTGCCTGTTGCACTCCCTCGCCGGAAACATCCCGGGTAATCGATGGATTGTCGCTCTTACGGGCGATCTTGTCGATCTCGTCGATGTAGACGATGCCGCGCTCGGCGCGCTGGATGTCGAAGTCCGTGCTCTGAATCAGCCGGAGCAGGATATTTTCCACGTCTTCGCCGACGTACCCTGCCTCGGTCAGCGCGGTCGCATCCGCGATGCAGAAGGGTACGTCGAGGATCTTCGCCAGCGTCTGCGCAAGGAGCGTCTTGCCGCACCCGGTCGGACCGATCAGGAGGATGTTCGACTTCTGCAACTCGACATCGTCGATCTGGGCGCCGGAGTTGACCCGTTTGTAGTGGTTGTACACAGCGACGGAGAGGACCTTCTTGGCTCGTTCCTGGCCGATGACGTGCTGGTCGAGCATGTCCACGATCCGTCGCGGCGTAGGGACCTTGGTGAGCGGCACCCGACTCTTGGGTTGCGGGGTCTGCTCCTCGTCGATGATCTCGCGGCACAGGTCCACGCACTCATCGCAGATATAGACCGAACCCGGACCCGCGATCAGACGCCGGACGTGCTCTTGACCCTTCCCGCAGAAGGAGCAGTGGTACTGGCCACGCGCGCCGCCGCCACGAGCGTTCGCCATCTCCTTATCCTCTCGCGCGACTCAGTTGTTGCGCGCCTCACTTTTGCCGTTCAATGAAAGGGGCTCATTCAGCCCCCTTCGCGCGGGAAGAACTTCGTCGACTAGGCCGTACTCCCGGGCCTGTTCGCCCGTGAGCCAGAAATTGCGGTCGGAATCGACCCGGATGCGCTCGATGGGCTGCCCGGTATGTTTGGCCAGGATGGCGTTCAAAAGCTCGCGCAGGCGAAGGATGCGCCGCGCCTCGATCTCCATGTCGACGGCCTGACCGCTGATGCCGCCGAGCGGCTGGTGGATCATGACTTCGGCATTCGGGAGCGCGTAGCGCATCCCCTTTGTTCCCGAACAGAGCAGCACCGCGCCGAAGGACGCCGCCATCCCCAGGCAGTAGGTGTGAATGTTCGGCCGAATCGCCTGCATCGTGTCGTATATCGCAAGTCCCGCGTGAATGTGGCCGCCCGGCGAGTTGACGTACATGTGGATGTCTTTGTCCGGGTCCTCCCGGTCCAGATAGAGCAACTGCGCGACGATCACGTTGGCCACCTGATCGTCGATCGGCGTGCCCAGGAAGACGATCCGCTCCCGAAGGAGCAGCGAGTAGATATCGAAGGCGCGCTCTACCCGGCCCGTGTTCTCGATGACCATCGGCACGATGTTGGAGAGCGGTGTCGTTGAAGCGAAGGTTCGAAACGCGTCCATGTGCCACTCCGCGGGCGGCCGCCCCGCCCCTCCGGCGATTATAGAGAGCGTCCCCCGCGAGACATCGTTTCGCAGAGGGCCTATGCGGGGGGTGGAGATCCTGCCGATTCGGCTAGGTTCGCGCCCTCCGCATCGCCGTCGATCGGGGAAGACTCCGTGGTCCCGCTCGGAATCTCACCATCCGCAATGGCGACTAGCAGGTTGACGACCTTACGCTGCCATATGGTCGAGTGGATCTCCTCCCGATCTCCGGCCCGATTGAGCGAACGTCGCGCCCGGCGACTATCGGCCTGATCGCCCAGCGTGAGGACGATCCGATCGATCTCCTGATCGATCTCGTCGCCATCCACTTCGATACCCTCGGCCCGCCCGATCTCCCGAAGGGTCAAGAACTGCCGCAGGTTCCGCTCCGCGTTGGGTCGCATTTCCTCGCGGATCGAATCGATCGTCTGGTGCATCGCTGTCAGATACCGCTCGAGACTGGAACCCTGCGAGGTCAGGCTTCGCGAGAAGTTCGCAATGAGCCGATCGACCTCGCGGCGAATCAGCGTGGGTGGGATCTCGATCGTGGCCTGAGCGGTCGCGTCAGCGACAACCGCGTTCTCGTGCGCGTGGACGGCCTCGCGCTCCAACTGGGCCTTCAATCGCTCGTGGACATCGGTGCGGAGGGCCTCGAGTGTCGCGTAATCGCCCACGGACCGTGCAAACTCATCGTTCAGCGCGGGCGGGTGTGGTTCGCGCACTTCCCGAACCTCCACCTCGAAGAGCACGCTCTTCGAGCGCTGTTCCTCGATGTGCCAGTCGGCGGGAAATGAGAGCAGAAATCGTTTGGTCGAGCCGGCCCGAGCGCCGACGAGCTGCTCGTGAAAACCAGGTACCGGATCGGTGCGCTGTGGATCGATCTCGACCGAGATGTTCCTGTCTGAAAGGACCCTCTGCCGGCCCTCGGTCGACAAAATCGGCTGGCCGGCCGCGTCGTACAGCGTGGGCGCCGCGCCGAGATACCCATCAGCCGCGCCGACCAACCGATCGCCCGGCCGTGCCGGCCTGTCGACGGGCACCCATTCGGTCTTCTGGTCGCGCAACCGCTCGATCGTGGCGTTGATCCGCTCGAAAGGAACATCTACGGGCACGCGAGCAAGTCGAATCGACCGGTAGCCTCCCAGCGTCACCGTCGGCTGGACCGAGACCGTGGCCTTCACGACCAGAGGATCGACCGATACGACGTCGATCTCGGGTTGGTCGATCGGAACGATCCCCACCTCGGCGACTGCCTTCCGGTACGCATCCGGAATCGCGCGCTCGACCGTCTCTTGGTGCAGAGCGTCGGCGCCGCCGATCATCCGCTCGACGATGTGCCGCGGCGCCTTGCCCGGCCGGAATCCCGGCACGCGGACCCGCGCCGACACGCTTTGAAATGCACGATCGCGCGCACGGGCGAGTTCTTCGCCCTCGACCTCTATGTTGAGGACGACCTGAGCATCCGGAAGGCGCTCCGAACTGACCTTGACCATTGGCGTCGCGTTCTCCGTTCAATCAGGCAGAAACCGGGGCCCGAACTGGCCCCGAAGGGGAGCGGAAGACGGGATTCGAACCCGCGACCACCTCCTTGGCAAGGAGGTGTGCTACCACTGCACCACTTCCGCACGGTCGGCCCGCGCCTTCGCTAGTGTCCGTATCCTATGGCTCCCCTCCAAGGGTGTCAAGTTTGCGCGACGCGGTAGAACTGAAGCGAGGCCCGCCCGCCGCGGTATCCGGGCCGTTCCGGCCTTGCTAGCCGGTCGATTGCAGCCCCGCCGCAATCGCATTGATGGCGTGCATTACGGTCTCCAGAAGCCGGTCGCTCTCGTGCGACGAAGAGCTCCGGTTCCGCCATCGCCTCAGAAGCTCGACCTGGGCGACATGGAGCGGATCGACGTACGGGTTGCGAAGTTGGATCGAACGGGAGAGGGTCGTGGATCGTTCGAGGAGGACGCGCTGACCCGTGATGCGGAGAATCTGTTCGGTCGTGCGCGTCCGTTCCTCCTCGATAGCGACCGCGAAACGGGCGCGGAGTCCTTCGTCAGTCATGAGATTCGCGTACAGCCGCGCGACCCTCCGGTCGCTCGTTCCCAGGCTGATCTGCGCGTTGTCGATCGCGCTCGCGAATGCCGGCCAGGTGGCATAGACTTCCGCGGCGCGCCCGCGTTGGACCGCGCTCAGCGCTTCCAAGGCGGAACCGAGGCCGTACCAGCCAGGAAGGTTCACCCTCGCCTGCGTCCAGGCGAATACCCACGGTATCGCCCGCAGATCCTGGAGGCCGACCGTGCTCGCACCGCGCCGACCGACCGGGCGCGACGCGATGCGCAGTTCCGCGATCTCCGGGAAGGGGGTCGCCGCCTTGAGATAGTCGATAAACCCAGGGTCGTCGACGAGGCCCCGATAGGCTTCGCGCGAGCGCGCCGCGATCTCGCTGGCCAGCGCTCGATCGACCCCCTCCTGAGGTTGCGTGAGTCGGGCCTGCATCGCCGCGTACGTGATCTGCTCCAGGTGTCGCCGCGCGATTGCTGAATGCGCATAGCGCGCGAAGATCATCTCTCCCTGCTCGGTGAGTTTGACTGTGCCGAATTGGGCGGCCAACGGTCGAGCGGCGATCGCTCTCTCGGTCGGGCCACCGCCGCGGCCGATCGCGCCGCCGCGCCCGTGGAAGATGCTGAGATGCACGCCGTGATCGCGTGCGACCGAGGTGAGACGCTCCTGCGCCTCGTGAATGCTCCAGACTGACTGGAAGTAGCCGCCATCCTTATTGGAGTCGGAGTAACCGAGCATGACCTCTTGTCGCTGCTCCCACGCACGCAACTGCAGGGCGTAGATCTCCGTGGTGAAGAGCGTCCGCAGGATTTCACCGCACTGATCCAATTCAGCGATGGTCTCGAACAGCGGTACGATCCGGATCTGGCTCCGCTCCGACCCAGACGTGAAGTCGACCAGGCCCGCCTCGCGCGCCAGAAAGAGGACCTCGAGCACGTCCGCAGCGCAGCGGGTCATGCTGATGATGTAGGTCTGGCAGCACTCCATGCCGTAGCTCGCCTGGGCCGAGCGCATCGCGGCGAGGACGCCCAACACTTCGCTGGCGTCCGGCGGCGGCACCGCGTGGGGGAGCAGCAGACGCGCGCCGCGCACGAACTGTTCGCGGAGCCAGGCTAGGCGCCCACGATCGTCGAGCAACTCGTAGCCCGTCTGGCCGGCCGCGGCGAAGAGCGACGCGAGCGCGCGGGTGTGCGCCTCCCGATGCTCGCGGATCTCCATCTCCGCCACGCGGAATCCGCAGACGCTCACCTGGTCGATCAGGTCGGTGAGCGTTCCCGTGGCGAGGTCGCCCAGTCCGCACTCAACGAGAGATCGGACGATCTCCTGGAGATCGGCCATGAAGTCTTCCGCGAACCGATAGCCTCCCGGAAGACCGGCCCGCGCCCGGCGCAATCGCTCGCCGACGAACATCAATTTGACGCGATACGGCTCGCGGCCGAATCGATCGCCGAGTTCGGCCGCGAAGGACGGGACGTGCGCCCGATCGGCAGCGATCGACTCACCGAGCGCTGCGGATGCGTTGCCCGCGATCGAGAAGTCGGCGCACAGCGCTGAGATCCGTTCCTCGTACCAGGAGAGCGCACGCTCGCGGTAATGGCCGAGTGCCTCGATCGTGGTCTTGACGCGGACGTTTGGATTGCCATCACGATCGCCGCCGATCCACGACCCGAACCGCACCAAGTCGCCGGCGCGAGGGCGCTCGATGCTTGGGTAGTAGCGTTGGAGCGAGTCTTGGAGATCGCGCATGAGGGCCGGGACGACCGCGAAACAGGTCGGCGTGATGACGTGCATCGCGCCGCGCACTTCATCCATGGGGTCTGGCCGGGCCGCCCGTACCTCGTCGGTCAGCCAGAGCAGACTCACTCTCTCGCGGATCTGCCTCAAGAGGGTTTCCCGGCGCGACGGAGTCAGCCGGGGATCGTCCAGCGCGGCGATCAGACCTGCGATGCCCGTGAGGTGACTCTGTACGGTCCGACGGCGCGCCTCCGAAGGGTGTGCCGTGAAGACAGGCCAGATCGTCAGGCCGTGCAGGGTCTGTGTCACCTCGCCGCTGCTGGCGCCAGACCGACGGGCGCTGGACAGTGCCGCGGCGATGGATTCCGGTCGCGGTGCGGGCGCGGCGTGACGCTCGCGCTCGCGCAGGGTCCTCAGGCGATGGTTCTCCTCGGCGAGGTTGATCAGGTGGAAGTAGATCCCGAACGCACGCACCACATCGCCGATCGTCGCGACATCGAGGGTTGAGAACCGGGCGGTCAGGGATGGATCTATCTCCTCAACGCCCCTTTCACGCTGGGCGATCGCGCGCTGTCGCACATCTTCGATCAGGGCGAATCGGCTTTCGCCGGTCTGGCGCAGTATCACGTCGCCCAGCACGCTACCCAGCAGACGGACGTCGTCGCGAAGACGATCGATCGGCTGGCGCCCCATCTCGGCCGGCGATGGGTCCATCAGTACGTTGAGTATAGGGAGGGTCCCGGTGGAGGCGGCGCTGAGCTTGGCGCGTTAGACTGGCGCCCACCTGTACCGGGAGTGATCAGATGGCGGAGCGCATCACGGTCCTCAATCCGATGGGGTACCCTCCTCGTGTCGCCAGGCGGCCGATGGCGCCGCGTATCGAGAGCCTGGACGGCAAGCGAGTCTTCCTCGTCGACGCGCGTTTCGACGATTCTGACCTCTTCTTGAAGCAGATGCAGGAGTGGTTTGCGGAGAATATGCCCTCCGTGCGGACCGAGTTCGTACAGATGTCGAGCGTCTATCTGAGAGATGATCCGGCAACCTGGAAGCGGATCCGCGAGGAGGGCGACGCGGCGATCATCGGTGTGGGCCATTGAAGCACCTGTGCGCCGGCGGTCGCCGTGCACGGGATGACGATCGATAGCGACTACGGAGTCCCAACGGTCGCGATCCATACCGACAAGTTCGAGCGTGCGGTGCGCTCGGTCGCGCGTGTCAATGGGATCCCCTATGCGCGTGTGGCGTTCGTGCCGCAACCAGTTATGGGGAAAACCGCCGCGGAACTGCGTGCCTACGTCGACGGTATCGATCCGATCACCCGTCGCCCGGTGATGCGGGAGGTTATCGAGGGATTGACCCGTCCGCTCACCCCGCAGGAACTCACTGAAGGGTCATTCGAGCGGTCAACCCCGCGATACGTCGATCCCGGAACCGAGGATGAACTGCGCGCCCTCTTCGAGGCGAACGCGTGGACGGACTACCTTCCGATCGTTCTTCCCACAGAGGAGCGCGTGGCAGCGATGCTCAAGGGCACGAGTCGCCGCCCCGACGAGGTCGTGGGTCATCTCCGGCCGACGGCGTTTCGCGAGTACTGGCAACTGCCCGTCGAGAAGGTCGCGGTCAACGCGGTCATGGCCGGTGCGCGACCCGAGGACCTGCCCGTCATCCTCGCCCTTGTCGCGACCGGCGTGACCGCCCGGCCGAGCACCACGAGCTCGGCGGCGGCGATGGCGGTCGTCAACGGCCCGATTCGCCACGAACTCGGGATGAACTTCGGAACGGGGGCCCTCGGGCCGCACAATCGGGCGAACTCGGTCATCGGGCGGGCGTGGGGCCTCGCATCGCAGAATGGCCAGGGGGGCTCCACACCGGGACTCACCTATCTGGGTTCCCAGGGCAATAACTATGCCTACAACTGCCTCACCTTCGCGGAGAACGAGGAGGCGTCACCGTGGGAGCCGCTTCACGTTCAAAAGGGGTTCGACGCGCGTACGAGCACGGTCAGTGCCTTCTCCGGCTGCCGATCGACCGCTTTCACGCTCGGGCTCCGTGAGAAGCACTGGCGGGAGCACGTGCGAAACCTGCTGCTCGGCATCGACCCGCACGAATACCCGACGCTCGTGCTTGATCCGATCACCGCTCGCCAGTTCGTTGATCGGGGCGGGTTCGATACGCGGGAGAAGCTACTCGACTGGATCTACGAGACGGCGAGGATGCCCGCCTCCCAGTACTGGGACTACCAGTTGATCCAGAACTACGTGTACCCCCGCGCGACGTACGGCGAGGAACCGTACGCCACCATGTTGCGGGCTTCTCCGGGCGACCTCGTGCCGATGTTCCTGCGCGACGACATCAACGTCGTCGTGGTGGGTGGCGAGACGAACGGCTACTGGAGGATCATCGGCGCGCATTACGGCAAGACCGTCTCGATCGACGACTGGCGGTAGTCGCGGCCGATGCCCGACCTCATCATCGTGGGCGCGGGCATCGGCGGTCTGACCGCGGCGCTCTTCGCGGCGCGTGACGGACTGGACGTGTTCGTTCTCGAACGGATGGCGCCGGGCGGGCAATTGCTGAACGTCGAGACGATCGAGGATCTTCCCGGATACTCGCAGGGCATCGCGGGCTACGACCTCGGCCCGATCCTCCACGAGCAGGCGGAGGCCGCCGGTGCCCGCTTCGCGTTGGCCGAGGTCGCCGGACTGCGGTTCGAGAGGGGGGAGTGGCACGTCGACGCGGGGCGCGAGTCCGCCACGGCCAGATTCATCATCGTCGCGACGGGGTCGGCGCCTCGCCCAGTGGAGATCGCCGGGGTCGAGTCGCTGCTCGGGCGCGGCGTCAGCCACTGCGCCAGTTGCGATGCGCCGCTTTACCGCGAGCGTAACGTCGCGGTCATCGGTGGCGGTGACTCCGCGTTTCAGGAGGCGCTGACTGTTTCGGGCCATGCCTCCGACGTCGTGGTCATCGCGCGGACCGTGCGAGCTCAGCGCGTCTATCGCGATCGGTGCGCGGCGCACCCGCGCGTCCGCGTCCTCGATGGCGCAACGGCCGTGGCAGTCCGCGGCGCCAATTCAGTGGAGGGTGTGGAAGTGGTCGGGGCGCCGGAGTTCGCGAGTATCGAGGTTTCGGGGGTCTTCCTCTCCATCGGCTCCGATCCCGCCACTGCCTGGCTGCCTGCCGAGGTTGGGCGCGATCGGGCCGGCCACGTTGCCGTCGATCTCTCCATGCGATCCACCGTGCCGACGATCTACGCGATCGGCGCCGCCCGGGCGCACTACTCGGGCCAGGCGGTGTCGGCGGCCGGCGATGGCGCGACCGCGGCGATGGCGATTGCGCGATCGCTGCGATCGGCAAAGGGTCAGACGAGCGCGAGCGCGAGTTGACGCGACGGAGGCCGTGTAGGTTCCGGAAGGGCTGTCGCCGTGGGCACTCCGTAGCGGATCGACGCGGCCTCGAGAGCGGCGCGGACCCTCTCACGCGAACCGCGTACAGTGGTATTGGGGCCGAGATCGCGGCCGATAGCACGTGCCAGAGCGGGGCGATGGTCTGCCAGGCGTGTGAGGAAGTACTCGCGCACTCCGGGTGCCAGTCGTAAAGGAATCCCTTGGACGAGAGCCGCGCCAGCGTCCGCTGCAGCGCGAACGACATCGTCGATGCCTCCTGGGTCGCCGGTCAGTTCCTGGATCAGCGGTTCGAGCAGCACACCGGCGTGGATGCCCGCACCCCGCAGTCGTGCGAGCGCGCGAAGGCGTTGCGCGGGCGGTGGCGTTCCCGGTTCCGTCTGAGAGGCGATTCTCTCATTCACCGTTGGGATGGAGAGACAGACCGTGACGCCGGCGGTCGCCTGCAGATCGGTCAGGACGTCAAGATCGCGCACGACGATTGTCCCCTTCGTCACGATGGTCGCGGGAGTCCCGTTCTCCGCGAGGGTGGCGAGGAAGCCACGAGTCAGCCGCCACATCCCCTCCGCGGCCTGGTACGGGTCCGTCGCCGTGCCCACGGCGACGAGTTCACGCTTCCATCTGTGCCGCGAGATCTCGGCACGCAGAGTCGGAACGATCTCCCTCCTGATCAGGATGATGTTGCTGAAGTCGCTGCCCGCGTTGAGCTGGAAATACGCGTGCGTCGGGCGGGCGTAACAGTAGGTACAGGCGTGGCGACATCCGCGGTAGGGATTGAGCGACCATCGGAACGCCATGCCCTTGACGGGGTTGAGCGCCGATCGCACGGGGATGACCTCGTAGGTGACCATTGGCCGGATTCTCGAGAGTGACTCGCCGTCGTCGCCTTGCAGCGCGCACCTGGTGAGCGAAACCGCGTCACCCGGCGGTCAGCCGTGATGCCAGTCTGCAGCCCTGGCCCTCCGGAGCGTTCAGGGCTCGTCGACCGCGTCGATCGGTGCCCAGCCGCGAATGAGGTTCGTGTCGAGCAGGAACCAGCCGTTACTCTCTGCGACCGCCTGGGCGAAGATGCCCGCAGGAACGCGACTGAGCGGCTCAATCTTCGCCGCATCCGGGCGCGGCTCGAGGAGGAGGTCAACTTCGGCGCGCACGCGTACTCGATGCGGCGTGAATGGTCCCCGCGTTGCGCTCGGCACCCGCGGCACGAGCACGGCTGCTGAGCGAGGCGCATCGATCTCCTCCGCTGCCCGAGCCGCCTTCCACTCGAGGTACTTCTCGTTCGCGGTCAGGAGGATGGCGAGGATCGCCAGGAAGATGAGGAGGGCCCGGCTGGCCACCCGTTCACTCTAGCAAGGCCTTTCTTGACCCCTCGGACAAGCGGCCGATATGATGCCGCCGCGCGGAGGGACCTCTGAACTTGGGCGGCATCGACCCGATCTATCTGGTCGTCGTGCCCGCCATTCCTGCGATCGCGTTCCGTCCGAGCCGACTGCACCGCGTGCGGGCCGAACTCGACAGAGGGCGTGCGGCATGGTGGTCTGCCGTGCGCGAGGCGGAAGGACTGTCTGCCGACTCACCGGAGGAAGTGCAGCGATGACCGCGGCGGAGTACGCCCGACCCGAGATCCTCGTCGATACGGCTTGGCTCGCCGCGCAGCTCGACGATCCGTCGGTGCGCGTCGTCGATGCGGACTATCCGCAGGCATACGGCAGGGCGCATATTCCCGGCGCGGTCGGACACCTCGACGCGAACATCTATCTCAAGTCAGAAGACGGCGCGACCCTGATGATGGGTCCCGACCAGTTCGCGCAGACGATGGTGCGTATGGGGATCGGGAACGACACGACCGTAGTCGTGTACGACAGCCACACGAGCCTCTATGCGGCCCGCTTCTGGTGGATGCTCAAGGTTCACGGCCACCGCGATGCGCGCATTCTCAACGGCGGTTGGCACAAATGGCTGGCCGAGAGCAGGCCGGTGACGATGGCCCGGGCGACGCCGCGGACGACGACCTATCAGCCGGAGTTCGTCGACTCGCTGCACACCAGTTGCGATCTCCTGCGCGGGGTGATCGGTCGATCCGATAGCGTGATCGTCGACGTGCGGAACATAGCCGAGTACACCGGTCAGAACGATCGGGGGAACAAACGCCGGGGACATGTGCCCGGTGCGATCCATCTCGAGTGGCTGGAGTTCATGACGTCCGACGACAACCGTGTGGTTCGGCCTGCCGCCGAACTCCGCGCGATGCTGGAAAGTCGCGGGATCACCCGAGACAAGAACGTCCACGTCTATTGACAGGGCGGCATCCGTGCGGCGCACGGAACTTTCATTCTGACGCTTCTTGGGTACGATCGCGTGTGCAACTACGATGGGTCCATGCGCGAATGGGCGAATCGGGGTGATACGCCGCTCGTCGTGCCGTAGGCCCGGGGCGCTCGGAATGGATCGTTGACGAGCGCGCCCCTTTACACCGCGGCCCGCGAGGGCTCCAACTGGGCCATCTCGGTGAAGAGCGCCCGATGCCGCTCAGTGAGGGGTGTGGGGAGGTGCACCGCGATCTCAGCGAGGAGATCGCCTCGCTCGTCAGGCCGGTTTATCCGCGGCATACCCTGACGGCGCAGACGGAACACGCGCCCGCTCTGCGTCTCGGGAGGGATCTTCAGCGCCAGCCTGTTGCCACGCGGCGTAGGGACTTCGATCTCGCCCCCGAGCGCTGCGACCGTCACGGGCACCGGAACCGTGACGCGGAGATCGTCGCCCTCGCGCGCGAAGACGGGGTGTGGGCGGACTGATATCAGGAGCATCAGATCGCCCGGCTGAGCCTTTCCGAGGCCCGGGCCGCCCTGACCGGCGATGCGTACCCGGGCGCCATCGGCCACGCCCTGGGGAATCTTGACCTCGATGCGCCGGGCACGCTGCGAGCGCTCGTCGGTCAACTGTACGACGCGCGTCGCGCCGGTGAACGCCTCCTCGAGCGAGATCTCCACCGCCTGTTCGACATCCATGCCGCGCTGCCCAATCGAACTCGCGCCACCCCCACTTGGCCCACCGCCTCCCCGCCCGAAGAAGGTCTCGAAGAAATCCGAGAAGGTGGAAGGCCCGCCAGACCCGCCTCGGCTCCGTCCGAGCAGGTCGCCCAGATCGCCGACGGTGAAGGTGGTCCCACCGTCCCCGCGGAACAGGTCGCCGACGTCTCCCGCGCGGCCGGCGCCCGTACCACCAGTTCGTCGGGAGGTCGAAAACTGCTGCCAGTTGGCGCCAAGCTGGTCGTATCGGGCCCGTTTCTCCCTATCCGAAAGGACCTCGTAGGCCTCGTTGATCTCTTTGAACCGTTGCTCCGCCTCCTTGTCGCCGGGACGTCGGTCCGGATGAAGGTCGCGCGCGAGTTTCCGATAGGCGGAGCGGATCTCCTTCTCGGTGGCGGTGCGAGCCACGCCCAGCACCTTGTAGTAGTCCTTGTACTCCACCGGCGAAAGCCTCCACGCCCGCCGGGTGGGATCGCGACGATCCCACCCGGAACTCGATCTTAGACCTCGCGGAACTCACCCTCGACGGTACCGGTCTGGCCGCCGCTCGACGCCCCCGCCGAGGAACCGCTGGAGGTGCTTGCACCATCCTGGGGCGCAGTACCCGATTGATACGCAGCCGTACCCACCTTCTGCAGCGTCTGCGCAAGGTCGGTCTGCGCGGAGCGAATGGTGTTGACGTCACCTGACGTCAGAGCCGATCGCGCCGCCGCTACCTTGCCCTCGACTTCACTCCTGAGTTCGGCCGCGATCTTGTCTGCGTTTTCCCGGAGCAGTTTCTCGGCCTGATAGATGAGCGAGTCCGTCCGGTTCCGCTCCTCGATCTCCTCGCGCCGTCGCGCATCGTCCTCGCGATGCGCCTCCGCCTCGCGCACCATCCGCTCGACCTCTTCCTTGGCTAGACCTGACGATGCCTGGATCGTGATCTTCTGTTCCTTGCCAGTTGCCTTGTCCTTTGCCGACACGTTGAGAATTCCGTTCGCGTCGATGTCGAACGTGACCTCGACCTGGGGCACGCCGCGCGGGGCGGGCAGCAGTCCATCGAGGACGAATCGACCGATCGTCTTGTTCTCGGTCGACATCGGGCGCTCGCCCTGGAGGACGTGCACCTCCACACTTGTCTGGCCGTCCGCAGCCGTCGTGAAGGTCTCGGTCTTGGTGGTGGGGATCGTGGTGTTGCGCGGAATGAGGGGCGTCGCCACGCCGCCGTAGGTCTCCAGACCGAGGGTCAGGGGCGTGACGTCGAGGAGCAGGACGTCCTTGACCTCGCCCTTGAGCACGCCTGCCTGAATCGCGGCGCCGATGGCCACCACCTCATCGGGGTTGACGCCCTTGTGGGGCTCCTTGCCGAAGAGTTGCTTCACCTTCTCGACGACCGCGGGCATCCGCGTCTGTCCGCCGACGAGCACCACTTCGTCGATCTGGCTGGCGTTGAGTCCGGCATCCTTGAGCGCCTGATGACACGGCACCGCTGTACGCTCGATCAGGTCGGCCGTCAGTTGCTCCAACTTCGCGCGGGTGAGGGTGAGGGCCAGGTGCTTCGGGCCCGATGCATCCGCGGTGATGAAGGGAAGGTTGATCTCGGTCTGCATGACCGAGCTCAATTCGACCTTGGCCTTCTCGCCGGCCTCCTTGAGGCGCTGGAGCGCCATGCGGTCCTGCTTCAGGTCGATTCCCTGCTCGCGCCGGAACTCATCGCAGATCCAGTCGATGATCTTCTGATCGAAATCATCGCCGCCGAGGAAGGTATCGCCGTTGGTCGAGATGACTTCGAAGACCCCCTCGCCGACCCGCAGGATGGAGACATCGAATGTGCCGCCGCCGAGGTCGTAGACCGCGATGGTCTCCTCGCGTCCCTTACGGTCGAGGCCGTAAGCGAGCGACGCCGCTGTCGGCTCGTTGATGATCCGCAGGACTTCGAGTCCGGCGATGGTGCCGGCATCCTTGGTTGCCTGCCGCTGCGAGTCATTGAAGTACGCCGGCACGGTGATGACTGCCTGGGTCACCTTCTCACCGAGTTTGGCCTCGGCGTCGGCGCGCAGCTTTGCTAGCACCTGAGCGCTGATCTCAGGCGGTGCGTACTCCTTACCGGACATGAGGACGCGCACGTCGCCGTTCGATGCCGCCTTCACCTTGTAGGGCACGTGCGGAAGCGAGCGCTGGACCTCCGCGTCGGTGAACTTTCGCCCCATGAATCGCTTGATCGAAAACAGGGTGTTCTCGGGGTTCGTGATCGCCTGCCTCTTCGCGACCTGCCCAACGAGTCGCTCGTTCGTCCTCGCGTTGACCGCAACGATCGACGGCGTCAGGCGGTTTCCTTCCGCGTTCTCGATCACGGTCGGTTCACCGGCGTCCATCACCGCGACCACCGAATTGGTCGTCCCCAGATCAATTCCCAGAACCTTGGCCATATTGTTTCCCCCTGATCCTCTCTAGCTATCGAGTTCGAGTTTGCGGAGCGCGTCGTCCAGCCGCCGCACGATGTTCTGCTGCTGCTCGGGAACGCGACGACTCATCTCACCATCCTGCACCACATCGTCACGCAGGCGCCGTAGCTCTCGCGCTACCTTGAGCGCCAGTCGGATCCCGGCGACATTGACGCCGCGCTCCTCGCTGAGGACGCGAATCTGACGCAGGCGCGCGATATCCTCGTTTGAGTAGAGCCGAAGGTTACCGGTCGTCCGGGCTGGACTCAGGAGTTTTTCGTTCTCGTACTTCCGCAGCGTGTTGGCGTGCATCCCGACCAGACGCGCGGCGACGCTGATGACGAAGACGGCATCATTGTCATGCATCATCCTGGCCTCCCATGTGACGATGACACTATATCACACGGTCCGTGGAGGGGATCCCGATTCCGGGGTGGATCGGTCGGCACCGACCCTCAGCCGATCCGTCGCGGTGGCTGATTTTACCGGCCGTTAACTGACACTTAATGACGCCTTGATCGCGCGTTTCTAGGATTGGCGCCCGTAGAATGATGCCACGAACCTCTTGAGACAGATTTGGGGTAACGGCGCGTGAGTGAGGGAGTTCCTCGACTGATCGTCCGTGGCATCGCGATGATGCTGCTCGGCCTGGTCAGAAGCCGTCGCTGGGTCCTGTTCGGAGCGGCCGGAGTAGCGGCGGCCGTCGTGATTGTCGCCAACGCCGATCGGTTGCCGGGGATCGGTCCGGCCATCGCGGCGGGGCGGGCCGCGACGGGAGCGACGGTGAGCGGCGTGGCGATCAAGCGCCCCAGCGGGATTAGCGGCCAGTCCGTCGTCGCGGTGGAAGAGTACCTGCAGGGGATGGTCGAGTTCGATGCCCGCAAGATGTGGGGCGCGATGTCGGACGAGTTGATCGAGATGACCAAGCAGCGTGGCGGAACTCTGGAGCGACTGCAGCAGAGCCTCGATGAGGCGAGACGTCAGGGTGGTCGCTACGAGGACATCACGATGATCGCGAACTACCCGCTCCAGGATGGGCGGAAGTTCCTCTTCTACGTGCTCTCACGGCGCGGGTTCGGGTCTCCCCAGCTCGAGCAAGTCTTCTATGTCTTCACCGTAGGAGCGAACGGCAAGATCTCGCGGATCGATTGAGGAGGCCGGAACCAGTGATCGGACAGCGTGTCGAGGGCCCGCGCAAACAGGATACCGAACTCGTCCAGGTCGAGCGCCTGGTCGACACGGTGATCAGCGGAATCATCCGCGCGTGGAAGAGGATCATGATCACCATCGCGGTGCTGACGGGTCTCTACCTGATCGCGGCGCCGTTCTTCCCTGGTGCGTGGCAGTACGTGCTCTACGGCCTCTTGCTGCTGTTCCAGCTCTTCTTCGCGATCATCTTCATGATCGTCCAGTTCGTCGCCCTGTTCTGGTTCCTGGGGCGCCCGCGAATGTACTGGATCATGCCGGGTGAGACGGGCGTCGGATTCAAGGACTACAAGGGCAACCCC
>VGOZ01000028.1 GCA_016875715.1 Chloroflexota bacterium
GTGCGACCGTGCCAGCGGCGAGCCGATGGCACCGATCTCGGCGGCGATGCGCAGCCCCCGCTCGAGCGCTCGCACCCCTTCGGCCCGCTCGGCCGGCGTCGCCGCGGCCAGGCTCGGCCCTCCAACGCCCGCGACCGCCGGGCGGATCGTCGACGCACGGAAGGCGGACTTGACGGCCTGCGCGACCGCGTCATCGACGCCGGTGACGCCTTGAAAGGTATTACGGGTCAGCTGAATCAGCTCGTATCCGAGCGACTCCAGGTTCGCCAGTTTCTCGGGCAGCGTCGCACCTGGGACGACCGGCTGGTCCTGCCACCAGCGCTCGTAGGCGCCAAGCCGGAGCGCGGCGGTCACAGAGTGACGCCGGCCGCGCGCAGGAGCGCCTCCTGCACGGCCAGATCGTGGGCACGGTCGACAAGGGGCTGCGCATCGCCGCGGATGCAGGCGACGAAGTGCTCGAGATCGCCGATGTACCGCGGGCGCCAGCCGACGTCGACATCCTGCCAACCGTGGGCCAGCTCCTCGAACGGGTCCGCGAGGTAGACGCGGACCCTCGGTGGCTCCAGCGGCGAGATCAAGACCGTTCCACGCTCGCCGTACAGCTCGAAGCGGCGGTGTGCCGCGTTCTCGCCAGCTTCGAGATTCCACGTCTCGATGGTGGCCAGCGCGCGGTCGTACTCGAAGACGGCCAGGTTGTTGTCGTCGAACTCCGCCGGGCGGTTATCGCGCCGCAGAACGGTCTGGACCGACTTCGGTGGACCCAGGAAGAGGACGGGCTGATCGAGCAGGTGGCCACCGAGCGTGAACCAGATGCCGCACGGGTAGTTCTGGATATCGCCGTCGCGCGTGTAGCCGGGCAGATTGGCCGCGATCTGCCCGGCTACACGCCAGAGTCTCCCCAATGTGCCGGCTCGTGCGAGCCGTAGGGCGAACTGAAAGGCCGGGTTGAAGCGGTACTGGTAGCCCATCTGGACGACGCGCTGACGTGCAGCCGCGAGCGCGAGGAGGTCGTCCAGGTCGGCCAGACTCAGGCCGGGCGCCTTCTCGAGAATCACGTGCTTGCCGGCCAGGAGCGCCTCGCGCGCCCACCGCAGGTTCTCGCCGGGCAGCGTCTCAATGGCCACGGCGGCGACCGTCGCATCGCCCAACAGCTCGTCTGCATTCAGCCACGGCACGGCAGCGTACGCGGCATGGCCGCCTCGCTCGCGGCGTACGCTCGGGAGCGGCTCATGCACGCCGACGAGTTCGACGTTCGCATTGCCGAGAAACGCCTGGACGCGACCGGCCGCGTGGGAGTGCGCGATGCCGATCTGGCCGACGCGGATGGTCACTGGACGGCGCTGATCCCGCGCCACTCCGTCTTCGAGTCTGTCACGTCGATCACGTTGCCCTCCGGGTCGACGACCTTGTATGACCCCTCCGGCACCTTCCCGGGTTCTGGCTCGTTGCGCAGCTTGATGTCGTACCGCACGCTCAGCACGCCGAGGTCGCGCAAGCGGGTGAACAGCGCCTTCGCGTCCGGCACGACGACCCCGAAGTGGATCTGCTCCAACCCCTCTTCGGACGCCGGCGGCGGCGTGTCGACGAACGGCAGGATCGTCAGGTTCAGGGTCTCATCGGTTAGATCCCAGCCGGCGCCACGCGGCCCGACGACTGCGAACCCGAGCCCGTCGGCGTAGAAGCGCTTCGTCCGCTCGACGTCGCGGCAGCGGATCGCCAGGTGACGGATGCGGGGAATCGGCATGCTCTAATGCCATGGCAGCGCGCCCGGAACGCCCATCCGGTAGGCGACCGCGCGCGGCAACTCGAACTTCAACTCGGACGAGAGAATACCCAACGACCGGTCGGCCAACGGCAGTTCAATCTTGACGCCGCCGCGGCGGTGCGACTCGCGCGCGGCCAGGATCGCGTCGAGGTGGGCGACGCCATCTTCGCCGGTGCAGTTCGGTTGCTTGCCGGTCTCGATCACCTCGATGAAGTCGCGCACGGCCATGGCGCCCGGACTCGCCAGCCACTGCGGTCGCGGGAACTGGTGGAGCGCAAACTCGGCCGTGCGCCCCTCGCCGACCTTGCGCCAGAACTCCCAGCCGACGCCGTTGTTGCTCGCCCGGATGCGCCCCTCGGACCCAATCGTGTCCAACTCGTCGACCTGACCGGTATCGACCGTTCGCAGCGTCGCGTGGGCGCCCGACGCGAACCGCCAGAAGGCGACGCCGCTGATGTCCTGATCGCTGGCCGCCGCCTCGTCCGACTCCATCTCGCCGAACACCCACTGGACCCTGCCGTCGCCGCCGCCCATGAAGCGTGCGAGATCGACCATGTGGCTCGTGTTCGACCACTTGCCGCGCTGATACGAGCTGACCTGCCGAATCTCGCCGAGGACGCCGTCGTCGATCAGCTTGCGGGCCTGCACGTACCAGGGGTGCCACCGGCGCAGGTTGTTGATGGCCAACGCGATACCTGCCTCGCGGCAGGCGGCAACCATCTCGTCGGCCTCGCGCAGGGTGACCGAAATTGGCTTCTCCGCCCAGATTACCCGCACGCCGGCCCGCATCCGCGCGATCTCCATGACCACCGCGTGGCGATGCTTCGCATTGGTGCACACCGACACGATGTGCGGCTTCACCTCGGTGATCATCGCCCGGTAGTCCTCGAAGAGTTGACTCTCCTTCAACTCGTAGCGCGCGGCGAAGTCGCGCCGCTGATCCGGGTGGAGGTCGGCGGCAGCGGCCAGCGTCACCTCGGGCACTTCTCGGTATGAGCCTGCGTGGCTGAAGGGGAGCATCCAATTGGTGCCGAGCACCTCGTCGTCGATCGTGCTCGCGATGCGGCCCAAGCCAATCACGACCGCTTTGTAGGCGCCTAACCGACCGGACCAGAGCCCTCGCCAGGGCATGGCTCACCTCCGCACTTTCTGGTCATCTTCGTCCAGTCACGGCGCACGGTCAACAGCCATGCGGCCAGTCTGCGGCCACGGCGCGGCCATGTATGCTGGCCGCATGTACACACGGGACGATCTGCGCCGACTGCGACTCGATGGACTCGGCTCGCTCCTGATGCTCCTGTATGTGGGCGCGGTGGTGCTGACCTTCGCACACGACGGGGCTGTCTGGCTGGGGATCGCGCTGGCGGCCCTCGCGGTTGCCGCGCATTTCGTCGGCCACCACGACCCACGACTCGGAGGCCTCCTCCTCGTCGTGGGGCTGTCGACCGCATGGATGACGTCGCTTTTCTTCTTGCCTGGCGAGGAGACGGCTTACGCTGGGGCGCTGCTGGTCGGTGCCGTGAGCGCGCTGTTCGGCGCGCGCGCGGCCGGGATGGCGGCGTGGTGCTCATCCGTGGGCGCCGCGGTGTCGTGCACACGCAGGCCCGTGTGAGCAATCGGGTCACGCCGGGGCAGGTGTTCCTCTCATTTCACTGGCGGGAATGCCCGGCGAACCTCCTGACGCAGGACGACGCGCTCGATCCGATCGCGCGGATACCCGAGTTCAAGATCTGCGCGGTGCGGCTGGAGAACCCGCGCGCGGTGGTGGCATGACCGCGCGTGAGCCTCCGAGTGTGGTGCGGGGCGAACGGGTAGAATCTCGTCGTGATCGTTGACGTGACTCTCGCGCCTCGCCCCCGTCGCCTGTCCACCGTCCGCGTGCGAGCGCGCGACGAGGCGTTCCAGATCGTCCAGGTTGTCGGCAACCTGTTCGTCTGCTCGCGAGCGAACGGCAATTGCTGCTGCGGTTGGGGCGAGAAGGGGCGGTTCGTCTTCGAGAACGCGGTTTGGGCCGACGAGTGGGAGAGGCGTCGCATCCGGAGCCGACTCCATCTCACCTTTACGGGATGCCTTGGGCCGTGCGCGGTCGGCAACAACGCGCTCCTCACGCTCCACGGGCGCTCGATCTGGTTCAAGGATCTCAACGGTCCTCGGTTTCCCGCGCTCGTGTTCGACTACGCGCAGGCGATGCTCGAGGCCGGGCAGATCCTGCCGCCGCCGGATGCCCTCCGCGACCACGTGTACGAGCGGTACCTCCCGCCGGCCGAGGACGATGCTGGTGGTCTGGAGCGCCTCGACCCGGTGTAGTCTGATGGATGTCGATCCGGCGACAGCGAGATGGAAGGCAGAGTACGGCGGGCACACGTACTCCTTCTGCGCCCCGTCTTGCCGACGGCAGTTCCTGGCCGATCCGGAGGCCTTCGTCGGTGCCATCGCCGGTGGGACATAGGCAGGGCGCCCGCGGCCGGAGCGGAGCGCGAAGTCCCCGCGGCCAGAGTCCGCGTCGCGTCTCGCCGAGGCCGATAATCCCCCGCTCCTGAGGGCGCTCAAGGTCGCCCGGTCTTGAGGTGAGTGCGATATGGCGGAGATCGTCGGCATCGGTATTATCGGCACGGGGACGATCGCCCAATCCCACCTGCGGACGCTCCAACAGACGCCTCAAGCGAAGGTCGTCGCGGTCTACGACGTCCTGACCGATCGCGCCGAGGCGACCGCGAAGCAGTTCGCAATCCCGAACGTGGCGAAGACGCTCGAGGAGATGCTGGCGCGCGAGGCCGGCAAGCACGTCCTGTGCGAGAAGCCATTCGCGCTCGATCCGGCCGAGGCGGAGCGGATGGTGCGGACGTCCGAGCGCGTCGGCCGGTTCCTCGCCTGTGCTTCAGCCCGGAACCGGTACGGCATGGGCCCGAATCGCGCGCGTCAAATGCTCGATGCCGGCGAACTGGGGGACGTCTACCACGTCCGCTCGACGAGCTTCCGCTTCCGCGGGCGCCCCGGTCACCACATCTTCCCGCAGTCAGCCTGGTTCCTCGATCGCCAGCGCGCCGGCGGTGGCGTGATCATGGATTTCGCCGTCTACACGATCGACCTCGTTCTGTGGCTTCTCGGCAACCCGAAGGTGAACTCGGTGAGCGCGCAGATGCGGCAGATCGTCGAGGAACCGCCCGCCGGGGGAGTGAAGCAGGATGTCGAGGACCACGTCGCCCTCTTCATGCAGTGCGAGGGCGGCAAGGCCGGCATCGTCGAGGCGTCGTGGGTGGCGAACATGGACGACGCGGATGGCCTCATCGTCCTGGGCACAAAGGCCGGGTTGCGCTTCGATCCGCTGCGGAAGGTCACACCCGTGCGCGTGGAGGTGCCCCCGGAGCGGCGTATGGGCGTGCTCGGCGAGGACACCTATGTCGCGCACGTCGAGAAGGCGTTCCCCTTCGAGTTCCCGCAGCCACCGGGCTTCGGGCCGGACATCACCAAGCACTTCGTCGAGGCGATCGCCCAGGGCCGCCAGCCGATGACGCCCGGGCGTGATGCGCTCGAAGTGACCCGCGTCATCGACGCCGCGTTCCGTTCGGCGCGCGAGCAGCGGGTCGTCGCGCTCGCCTGAACCAACACGCGCCGAAGGAGAAGTCCGTGAAGAACCAGCTGGCCGTCTCGAGTTTCAGCCTGCGCGACCTGCTCGGTCCCATCCACCTGCAGATGCGTGGCCCCGACGGCAAGAAGGCGCCGGTCTCGTTCGGCGATCGGCCGGTCACGCTGCCACTCCTGAACCTCGCCGGTGAGGTGAAGCGGCGGACGGGGATCGCGGCGCTGGAGATCTGCCAGTTCCACGTCGCCAATGGGGGTGATGGCTACCTCCATCAGTTGAAGGGGGCGCTCGCCGCGGAGGGTGTAACCGTCGTCAACATGCCGATCGACGTGGGGAACATCTCCGCCGGAAACGCCGAGCACCGCGAGGAGGATCTGGCCGAGATCGAGGGATGGATCCGTTTCGCCTCCCGCCTCGGGTCGCCGATGGTGCGGGTGAACGCGAGCAGCTTCCGCGCGACCGACCTCGCGCCGCTCGACGTCACGATCGCGTCTTTCCGCCGACTGGGTCAGTTCGCGCGTGCCCACGGCGCGCAGTTGACGATCGAGAACCACGGCGGGATCACGGACGACTTCAACGTCATCGTCCAGATCGTGCACGGCGTCGGCGACGGCCTGCTCAAGACCTGTGTCGACCTGGCCAATCACCCGGCGATCGCGCCGGCGAGCAGCGTCTCCTTTACGAGGAAGGCCCCGCCGGCGACGCTCGATGCCGGCCCGCTGTACCGGGACCTGCCGCTCATCGCTCGCCACGCGGCGATCGTGCACGCCAAGAACCCGCCGCCGCTCGCGGATGGCTCGCCGGCATTCGACGGCGAGCGTGCGCTCTCCATCGTGCGCGACGCCGGATTCGCCGGCCCCATCTCGCTCGAACTGGGCACGATCGTCGGCGACCCCTGGGACGTCCTCGCGCGGCAGCGGGCGCTGGTGGAGAAGGTCTTCGCCTGAGGTGGAACGCCGCAGTCGCCGCATCGTCGCACGAGCGGTCGGCTAGCCGGATCCCGCACCGCTCCGGAGGCGCCATCCGTCGGCCCGCGGTCCGCGGGCCAGTGCGTCATCCCAATCCGATCTCGAGCCGATACACCTGCGCCGCGGTCCGGTGGAACAGTCTCGCCCGATCCTCCGCCGATGCGCCGCGGGTCAGCAGTTTGCAGGCGTTCCAGTATGCGGCGTAGGTGTAGGAGCCCTTATCCACCGGGAAATTGCTCTCGAACATGCAGCGTGCGGTGCCGAACTGCTCGATGCAGAGATCCACGTAGGGGCGCCATGCCGCAGCGAGCGCGGCTGAGTCCGGTGGCGCCGCGCCTTCGTGGAAGGGGAAGCCGTTGATCCGCATTCCCAGACCGCCGACCTTCACCGTCACATTCGGGCAGGTCGCGAGGTCCCGCATGGCCGCGGCCCACTCGGCGAAGACCGCGTCGCGCCGCCCGGCGTAGCGCCCGATTCCGATCGGCGTTCCCACGTGGTTGAGGACGATCGCGGTCGTCGGGAAAGCGCGGGCGAGGTCGGTCATCTCGGGGATTTGCGGATGCATGACCCCGGCATCGAAGGAGAGTCCGAGCGGTGCCAGTTGCGCGAAGCCGTCGCGGAAGGCGCGGGAAGCGAGGAGACCAGGTGGCGCCGCGTTGGCGGGATTCACCAGCGCGGGATCGCTATCCCAGGCGCTGATGTGGCGAATTCCGCGGAAGCGGCCGCCGCCGGCGCGCAGGTGCGCCTCCATCACCTCGCGCGCCCGTGCTCCACGACGGAGGTCGGCGTAGCCGACGATGCCGGCGCAGATCTGCGTGGGGCCATAGGTACCGCCCGCGCTCATCGCCGCCACGCCGTTCACGAACTCGGTCTCCCCCACCGGCCGCATCTCGTCCGGACCGTTCGCGCGGTACATTGCCCGACACTGGAGGAAGACCGTTGCGACGATGCGATGGCCGCTGTTCAGGTCCTTCAGGAGCGCGTCGAGAAGGTAGCGCCATCCTGGCCGGTCCCAGAGATGGTGGTGTGCATCGACGATAGGCAGTTCGGGATCGAGGATCTCCTCCCGCCAGCGCGCCAGCCACCGCGCCCGGACCGGAAGGTACGCGGTCGTCGCCGGAGCGGGACTGCCTGCCGCCATCAGACCTCCTCTTCGATCGATCGTGCGATCGGCCACCCTGAGATCATCGCATCATCGGCAAACGATTGGCGCGCCGCGACGATCGCGGTGGGCGGGCCTCCGGCACCGTTCTCCGCCGTGCCCCGCTCCGAGCGGCGAGGAGGCGCTTGCCGAACTGATGCGCAGCATCTCGCCTGTCACGGCCCCGCGACGGTGGCCGACCTCGCGTGGCGTTCCCGCCTGCGTATCGGTGACATCCAGCGCTGGCATGCCGCGGTTTGTGCCGACGTGGCCGCCGAGCAGTTGAAGGCCGCGGTTGTGGGTGGGCTGCCGCCGGACTTGCCGCCCATGCCGGGGAGCAGAGCCGCGCCGGTGAGGGGAACGCCGCGGCGGCGAAACGCTGCCGCGGCTTCCTCCGCCTGAAAGTGCGTCTGCTCAGCCCGCGCTGCTGACAATGTGGCGGTAGTCCGCCAGACCCGGCCGCGCCTGCTCCCAGGGGATCTCGTAGGTCCATTCGTGGTCGTAACCGACCTCGCGCAGCGCCGCCAGCATCTTCCGGTAATCCACCTGCACGTTCGGATAGCTCGAATGCAGGGCCACCATTCGCTTGCCGACGAGCGCGATCTCCTCGTGCGGCTGGGCGGTGCCACGCGGCCAGTAGCAGTGCTCGTACACGCCGAACCATGGAGAGTTGATCTCATCGACGAGCTTGATCAGTTCCGGCAGGCCGCCCAACCCCGTGCGGGCGAAGATGCCCGCCTCGAAGCCGACCTTCAGCTTGCGGCGCTCCCCTTCGACGGTCACGCGCTCTACGATCGAGCGGATTTCCGCCCACGTCCCCTGGCTCTCGCCGACGTGGATGAGGATCGCCCGTGCGCCCAGGTCGGCCGCGAGGTTGACGTCGCCCTTGAGTAGCTCGACACCGCGATCCCACTGCGAGAGGCGGGGGTTGAAACTCGCGTACTGCCACGCCCAGTCCGACGACGCCGTGGCCACCTGGACGCCGTGGCGCGCGATGCTGGCGCGGATGCTCTGGCGCACCTCCGATGTCACGCTCTCCGCCGCCCAGGGACCGCGATTCGACCACGGCAGCGTGACCTGATACGGGTAGTTTGGCGAGAGCATCAGCTCGATCGCGTCGTAACCGATCTCCTTGCAGTCGGCCAGCACGGCATCGAGCGGGTTGGTCCCATCGTTGGCGCGAAAGCCGACGCGAATCGAGATCTTCACCTGTGTTCGCCTTTCATGCGCATTCGCGTCCCGCGAACGGGCGCCTGGGACGCCATACTACCAGCCGCCTCCCCGGCCATCGTCAGGGGAGACCCCGGTTCAGGAGGCCCGCGATGCCGCTCTACCGACACGAAACCCTGGCAGATCGCTTGCCCTGGGTCGAAGTCAGCGACTACGAGATCGTCGCGGTCGACCGCGACCGAACCCGTGCGTTCCGACGATCTGCGCCGTGCGAGTACCTCATCATCCTCAACGGCGAGGCGAACGCGGCTAGCGCACACGGTCGGATCACGCTACGGCGCAACGATTACCTGGCGCTCGATGAGACGGATCTGACGCTCCGGGCCATCCTACCGCTCGAGATGATGCTCATCAGGGGCGCCTGGAGCGAGACGACGATCCTGACGCTCTTCCAGGTCCGCCCCGACCGCGACCTCGAGATGCACTATCACGATGGCGACGAGTACTGGATCTTCTTCCGCGGCCACGGCACCGCGCTAAGCGAGGGTCGGTCGTACGAGGTCGGCCCCGGCGCGATGATCGCGACCGGTATGGGGTACGAGCACGGATTCCCGGGCGCGAACGCACGAGAGACGCTCGAAGCGGTCGCTTTCGAGACGGCGCTCCACGGTCAGAAGCGGCGAGGGCATCTCCACCGCGAGGAGCACGGCGACCCTGTGCCGGCCCGCGCTCTTGAGGCGACGCGATGACCCGTCGCTTCATCCAGGTCGGCGTGGGAGGCTACGGGCGGACCTGGCTCGACACGATGGTGCGCGAGCGGTCACGCGCAGCTTACGCCGCGCTGGTCGATCCGGATGCGCGTGCGATGGAGGTCGCCCGGTCCGTCACCGGCGTGCCCGCCGAGCGCTGCTTCGCTTCGCTCGAGGAAGCGATCGCCGCGACATCGGCCGATGCGCTCCTCTGCGTCGTGCCGCCGGCGGCGCACGAGGAAGTCATCACGCGGGCCTTCGCTGCCGGTCTCGACGTCCTCTCCGAGAAGCCGATCGCCGATACGATGGCGGCGAGCCGGCGGATCGTCGAACGGGCCGCCCGCACGGGGCGTACGCTGATGATCTCGCAGAAGGGGCGATTTCACCCCTGGGTCCGGCGGTTCCGCCAGGCGATCGCCTCGCGAGAGGCAGGGCCGCTCAGCCACCTGACGCTCCACTATCGGGCACCGCTCTTTCAGTGGGGCGCAAGCGGCTTCCGCCACCGAATGGATGACCCTCTCCTGGTGGAGATGAGCATCCATCACTTCGATCTCCTGCGCGCGCTGCTGGGCGGCGACCCGATCGACGTCGCCGGCACAAGCTGGAACACGCCGGAGAGTGGGTTTCGCGGCGATGTCGCCGCCTCGCTCGTCTTCCGCTTCGCGGGGAATGTCCCAGTCGTCTACGAGGGCTATTGCCGCTCCTCCGGGGATCTGACCTCCTGGTATGGCGACATCCGCGCCGAGTGCGATCGGGGCGCGATCGTGATGGTGTACCCCCATCTCTATCTTGCCCGTCGGGGTGCCGATCAGACGCTCGTCACCGCGCCGCGCGATCACCTGGAGAAGGTCGGCGATCTCCAACTCGGGCAGGCGGAGGTGCTCACCGAATTCCTGGACGCGCTGGACGAGGGGCGCGCGCCGGAGAGCAGTGGCGCCGAGAACCTCATCAGTGTGGCGATGGTCTTCGCCGCCGCGGACGCCTGCCGGACAGGCGAGCGCCGCCAGATCGCGGATTACCTCAGCTGAGGCGCTATGGCAGTTTTCGCTGTGGTCGGCAGACACGGCGACGCCTGCCACGGAAGTCAGTCATTCGGCATGCCAGGATCGATGCGGATAGCCTCCGCTGTCATACGCGCCGATCGTCCGCACGGTCCATCCCCGACGATCAGCCCTATCAATCAGACTGGTCTGATCGAGACGCCGCGTGGACGAGAACGCACCCTCCCAGGGGCTGCGGAGATAGCTCCCGCACGGTTCAGACGGGCCAGTCGCGCAGGATCCGCTCCGTCTTTTCGGCGTGTCCGGTCTCGTCGGCGATCTGGTTCTCCGACTGCACCCGCAGGACGACATCGCCGTACGCCTCGGCCTGGGCCAGCCGGGTCGTGTAGTCACGGATAGCCTGGTGTTCCGCGGCGAGCACGGCCTCGAGCATCGCCCGGTTCGTGTGGGCGGGCGGAACGGGACGCGGCGTCGTCATCGGCTCGCCCCCGAGGGCGACAATCTTGCCCGCCAGATACTGCGCGTGGGCGGTCTCGTCGGCGATCTCTCCCGTGAAGTACGGCGCCAGTTCGGGTCGGAACGGGCCCGACGCCTTCGCCGCATAGGTGAGGTACTGGATGACGGCGCCCATCTCCCCGGCGAGGTCATCGTTGAGGCTCGCGATCAAATCCGTCTTTCGTCCGTCGCCGATCATCGCCCTCTCCTTCCGCCCGGTCAGCGCCGCGGCGATGCGACGCCGGGCCGTGGGCAACGCGGCGCGCGCTCGTTCCTGTGCCGCGCCGAGCATCGTGCCGTTCTCCTCCGTCGCGTCCCGTCCGGGCACGATCTGTCCACTTTCAATCGTCGTAGGTCGTACCGTCGCGCGCGTCGGGACCTTTCCCGGATCGGAGCCGACTGGCCTGGACGGCGACGATCCGCCAGTGGCGAAGATCCTCATGGGCGATCTCAATCTCCTCCGCCGCGTGACGCCGGTGGTCGACGACGTGACGGCACGGCGCCCTCGACCCCAGTACCGACTCGCGGACAACTTCTTCCGGTTCTGGTTCACCTTCATCGAACCGCAACACGGACGGATCGAGTTCGGCGAGCAAGACGACCTTTGCCCCAACCGTCCGTGCGTGGGCGGAACAGAGCAGTGCCCCCTTCGTCACAGCGGAGGCGACTCTGCCCCTCTTCTGGAATCCCACCGCGCGCCATGACCTGACGTCGCTTCGCGGCACGGCACTCACGCCGCGAAGCGATCCCACCGGAAGAGATCGATGTCGTACCGTGTCTGCCCGTCGATCGCCAGGTCGGCGAGGATCTCGCCCACGACGGAGCAGAACTTGAATCCGTGCCCGCTGCAGGGTGAGGCGACGATGATCCCGGGATCTCGCGGCACCCGATCGATCAGGAAATGCTCGTCCGGCGTGTTCGTGAAGAGGCAGGCCTTCATTGTCAGCGTCGCGCCGGCGCCACCGGGGAAGTACTTCTCGGCGAAGGCACGGAGCACGGCCTCGTCCCGCGCGTTGGGCTCCCGATCCATCGAATCCGGGTCGACCTCCTCGCCCAGGTGGTGGTAGAGGCCGAACTTGAACCCCGGGATGCCGTACTCGGGGAAGCCGTAGAAGCGGCCCTCGGTGACGGCCAGGTTGAAGACCGGGAACCGGTGTGGGTGGAAGTCGGCCGGTTGGTCGGGGCGGAGCCAGGCGAGTACCTGTCGTTCCGGCCGTGCGATTGGCGCCAGGCGGGGCAACAGTCGGCCCACCCATGCCCCGGCGGCGACGATCACGCGGCCGGCCTCGTACGCCCCCCGATCGGTCGTCACGCGGTACGCCCCGCCGCTCCGGGAGAAACCGAGGACCTGCTCGCGGGCACGAAGAATCGCGCCGTGGGCCATCGCCCGATTGGCGTGGGCGACAATGCACCGCTCCGGCAGGAGGAATCCACCATCTGGCTGCAGGAGGACCTCGTGATCGTCGGGCAGGCGGTACGCGGGATAGCGCCGGTTCAACTCCCGTCCGTCCAGCACCTCATGGGGGAGACCGTGGAGGTCGCAGGAGAGTTTTGACCTCCTGAAAACCTCGCTCCCCGGCGGCCCGGCATCGATCGCGCCGGTAATGTGGAGGAGTTGCTCCCCCGCCGCGGACTGCAGATCGCGCCAGAGTTCGTAGGCACGGCGCAGCAGCGGCACGTAGGAGGGATGCTCGTAGTACGCCAGGCGGATGATCCGTGTGACGCCGTGCGAGGAGCCGCGGTCGTGCGGAATATCGAACCGTTCGAGACCAAGAACACGCTGGCCGCGCCGGGCGAGATGATCGAGCGCGGCGCTGCCCATGCCGCCGACGCCGATGACGACGCAGTCGTAGGTGGCGGTCAAAGCGCGACCGCTCAGAATGTCGTCGCGATGGACTGGGTTCGGCCGGTCGCGGCGGCGAGGGTCGCGGCGGCCATCACCTCCACCAGGTGCCTGCCTCGCTCGCCGGTGAGCTCCAGTGGCGTGCCCTCGCGGAGGCATCCGACCATGTGGTGGACGCCGAGGTCGCGCAGCGGCGGCGCCGGCGGAACCGGGACCTCTCGCCACTCTTTCGTGTCGGAACGGAAATGGTGGAGCGAAGTCAGCGGCCCCGCCCCCGGAACGCCGACGACCGCGAGAGTCCCTTCGGTGCCAAAGATCTCCAGATGCGGCGCCAGCGTCGCGGGCATGCAGTACGTCGAATCCATGAAGGCGAACCGCGCCTCGCCGAAGTCGAGGCTAAGGAGGGAATTGTCGTCGATCTCGACGCCGATCTCCCTACCCCGAAAGGACCCAGCCGTCGTGACACGTACGTCGCGCGAACGGCCCGAGAAGCAGGAGACGGCGCGGACCGGACCGAGGATCGCCGTGATGGTGCTCAGACCGTGCACGCCCAGATCGAGGATCGGGCTCGAGCCTGTCTTGTAGAACCAGGTCGAGTCCCGTGGCACGTCGTGCGTCTCCGGTCCATTATGTGAACTCACCACGCGGGCGAAGGTGATCTTGCCGATCGCGCCGGCATCGATTGCGCGCCGGATCGCCCGCACCTGTGGTCGGACGGGATGCTCTGGCGCGACCGCGAGCATCCGCTTCTGCACCCGGGCGGTCTCGATGAGCGTGGTGGCCTCGTCCACTGTGATCGACATCGGCTTCTGCGTGTAGACGTGTCGTCCGGCCTTCAGCGCCGCCATCGTCACGGGGAAATGCTGGGGGATGGGCGTATTGTTGATGAGCAGATCGAACGACTCGTTCGCGAGCATCGCCTCCAGGTCGCCGTAATGGCGGTGGGCGTCGAAGCGGAGCGCCGCGTCGCGAGCCTTCTCCAGCACCGCGTCGCAGACCGCGACGAGTTCGACCATGCCCCACTCGCGCATCGCCTCCACGCCAGGCAGATGCATGATGTTGGCGATCGTCCCGCAGCCCACTAGGCCCACTCGTGTGCGATTCATCGTCCCTCCGACTCGTGGCGCGGGATTATGACAGGGGCTGTACCTGCCAAGTCGAGTGTCGACGTGCCAGGGCGCCTCCTGATACCGTATGCCGACAGGGACAGAGGGCAACGGGGGCGTGCGTCAGCGACTCGCGAACTTGACGCCCCTACAACGCTTTGCCCTCTACGTGGGCCTCACCCTCGTTGCCGGAACCATTGCCATGGTCATCGTGCTCGCCCAGATCGTCGAGCGCGTGATCGTCGAAACCACGGCGCAGCAGACGGAGCGGGAGATCGCCAGCCACTTCGGTATCGTGTTCACGAGCGACGTCTTCCGGCCCGGCTCAGCGACCGGGATCGACATGCCGATTTTCGTGCGAACCGTGCGTTTCCATTTCGACGTCTATCGCATCATCGACTCGGACATGGTCCGGCCGGACGGGACGATCGTGTACGCGTACCGACCGGCGACGATCGGCGGCACGATTCGGACCCGCCCCGATGCCGCGAAGTTCGAGAGCGCCCTCGCCGGTGAAACCAAGTACGACATCCTTCGCGGTGCGACCGCCAGTCGGTACGTGGCGCCACCGCCCTCGGGGCAACCGATCCCCACGCCCACGCTCCCGACCGCCGCTGTGGACGAGCACGCCGCGCACGAGGAGCCGCCGCGGACCCCTGTGCCGACGGCGGTGGATGAGATCGGTGACCTAATGTGTCTGTGGGTACCCATACGGGCAAACAGCGTCATCATCGGTGCGACCTATGCCGAGCGCGTCATCTCGGACATCGTCGCTGACATCGGCAAGATCCTGGCAGCCGCAGCCGGCCTTCTGACGATTGGCACGCTCATCCTGTTCCTCTCCATGCGCCGCGTCTACGCCGATTCCACACGACGAATACAGGCGCAGGAGGAGGCCGAGCGCAACGTGCGTGTGCAGGTGGCCGCACTGGAGGAACTCGCCCGCCTGAAAGATGAGTTCGTGGCCCAGGTGACGCACGAACTCCGCGGTCCGCTGGTCCCCATCAGGGGTTTCGCCGACATCATCACCACCGGCTCGCAGGATCGTGAAGCGATCAACAGATATGCCCGGGTGATCCACGATCGCGCCGAGGCGCTGAACCAGTTGATCGACGATCTGCTCGATCTGACCCGTTTGGAAGGCGGGCGCTACGCCCTCGAGCGTACCGCGGTCGATCTGCCCGCTCTGGCGCGGTCGGTCGCTGCTGATGTCGGTCGACAGTCCGATCACCACCGAATCGTCGTCGACATGCCGGCGGATCTTCCGCGCATCGATGCCGATCCGCGCCGCGTCACCCAGGTTCTCACCAACCTCTGCTCGAACGCGATCCGCTGCGCGCCCGAGGGGCGTGCGACATCCGCATCCGCGCGTACGCGGAGGAGGGCGTCGTCGCGATCGAGGTCATCGACCGCGGCATTGGCATCCCCTCGGACCGGATCGGCCGCATCTTCGAGAAGTTCTACCGCGTTGAGAACGCGGTGACGAGGCAGGTGCGCGGCACCTGCCTCGGCCTGGCGATCTGTCGCGAACTGGTCGAGGCGCACGGCGGCCGCATCACGGTAGAACCGGTCGTCGGGGTGGGCAGCAAGTTCACCTTCACATTGCCCGGCGAACCCTGCGCTGCGGAGCCGTCCACCGCGACGCCATCCATCCAAGCGGAATGGTAGGGCTACCGTTGAACGAGCGCGATCTACTCTCGAGTCTGCCACTCCGAAGTGGCGGCGTGACCCGTCTCATCAGCCCGGAGAACCCGACCGGCGCGAAGGGCGCCGCGGCGCCGTGGGCGCCGAACCCGGACGATCCGAATCTCAAGTTCAGCCGGGCCGCGCTCGACCTCGGCAAAGGGTGGAACGTCCGTCCTTTTGTCAATCTCCCGTCGGGCGAACTGCTCACCATCGCCGACATCGAAGGACCCGGCACGATCGTCCACATGTGGATGACGAGCGACCTCAAGGAGTATCGGGCTCTCGTCCTCCGCATCTATTGGGATG
The DNA here is from genome assembly GCA_016875715.1 of Chloroflexota bacterium. Lineage (GTDB taxonomy): Bacteria > Chloroflexota > UBA6077 > FW602-bin22 > FW602-bin22 > VGOZ01. The sequence goes on from VGOZ01000028.1 coordinate 15,814, forward strand.
GCGAGGAGACTCCCTCGGTCGAGGTGCCGCTGGGTGACTTCTTCGCGATGGGTCACGATGGCGCTCCCCACACGGTGACGTCGGTACCGATCACCGTGGCGCCGCGGCGCGGACTCAACTGCTACTGGCAGATGCCTTTCCGGAAGTCGGCCCGGATCACGATCGCGAATGAGGGGCGGCTCGCGGCGCGCATCTTAACTTACGCAATCATGGTTCGTCTGGAAGCGGTCCCCGACGACGCGGCGTACTTCCACGCGCAGTGGCGCCGGTCGCTTACCCGACGCGAACACCCTGAGCACACGATCCTCTCCGGCGTGCGCGGCCGAGGCACCTATGTCGGCACCTACGTGGCCTGGTCCGCCTTCTCCCGCGGGTGGTGGGGCGAGGGCGAGGTCAAGTTCTTCCTCGATGGCGACGCCGAACTCCCCACGATCTGCACGACCGGGACCGAGGACTACTTCGGCGGGGCATGGGCCTTTTCCCACGACGTGGAGAAGGATCGGCGCGAGCAGGAGTTCTCCGCACCATTCCTCGGCCTGCCGCTCGCCCGGATCGACGATCCGCAGGGGCCGCGCCTCTTCAGCCTGTACCGTTGGCACCTGCTCGACGCAATCGGGTTCAACACCGACCTGCGGGTGACGGTGCAGGCGCTCGGGTGGTGGCCGAATGGGAAGTACGCACCGCTCACCGACGATCTCGCCTCGACCGCCTACTGGTACCAGACCGAGCCGCACGCGCCGTTCCCAACGCTGCCGGTCGTCAGCGCGCGCTGGGGGAGGTAGCTCAGGCCTCGGCGACGGCCGGCGCGTCGTAGCGCGGCGTTGCCGACAAGGTCGCGACGTGCTCGGCCAGCGTGTCGCAACGCGCGAACCAGAGGCCGGTGTGCCCGAGCACATGGTCGAGCAGAACGTGGAGCGCCCGGACGCGCGGCGGCCGGCCGGTGAATCGCGGGTGACAGAGCAGGTGGAAGAACCCGGTCATCTCGTGCGCGGCGTCGAACTCGTCGATCCAGAGCCGCGTCACGTCCGCCGGGTGGGCGATGCGCGGCGCGTGCCCGTAGAAGATCGCGTCGTCGAGCGACCACGACCAGGGCAACTCCACGAGCGTCGCCTCGCCGTCGGCCGCGACCTTGATCGCGTAAGGGATGTCGTCATCGCCGAACGAACTGTCGTACAGATACCCGGCCTCGTGGACGAGGCGCAGCGTGGCCGGCGTCGTCTCCCCGCCGGGAGAGCGCCATCCCTTCGGCTTCTGCCCGAGGACCTGCGCGACCGTGTCGGTCGCGCGGTGGATCAACGCCCGCTCCCGATCGACGTCCAGTTTTTCCCAGGCCTCGTGCATCCAACCGTGGACGCCCATCTCGTGCCCGCGCGCGACGATCTCGCGCGCGAGCGGCGCGTATCTCGCGGCATTCCACCCCTCCACGAAGAAGGTGCCTGGCAGGCGATGGCCGTCGAGCAGATCGAGGATGCGCTCCACACCGCGGCGGGGGGCGTACACGCCATCGGCCGAAGCGCCGCCGGCGTGACCGAAACGGATCAGGTCAAGCGATTCGCCGAAGTTGTCGAAGGTGAGGAGCACCGCCGTCCGCGCGCTCTCCGGCCAAGTTGGTCGCGTGAAGGGCATCGATCCTCTCCTGCGCGTGTTCAGTCGGTCCTTCCGCGCCCGGAAATCGGCCAGACCGCCTCGACGACGATGCCGCGAACCCCGACGAAGCGGTCGTACAGGTTCACGGTCGTATCGCAGTGGCTCGGCGTCAGCGGCACGCGCTCGCCCGCGCCGGGCAGAAGCGCCGCTCCGGTGGTGGATATGCGCCCGTACTCATCGCCGGCCGGTGAGTAGGTCAGATCCTCGCGTCCGCGCACGACCGCCGGTCCGCTATCGACGGAAAGCGCCTTCCACCCCGCGTCGCAGATCGCATCGCCCGCGCGCTGCCGGCTCAGGACCGTCGCCCAGACGGTGAGCGCGGTCTCATACGGCGTCCCCTCGACGCGCACGTAGTTCGCGTCCATGAAGATGTAGGAGCCGGGCTGGATCTCGGTGACGCCCTCGTGGTGCGCCGCGAACTCGCAGGTGCCTGTGCCCGCGGTCGTCGCGACGGCGACTGGAATGCCCCGCGCCTCGACGGCACGGCGGCTCGCGCCGAGTCGCTCCATCGCCGCGTCACAGAGCGTCTTCCTCTCCCGGGCAGGGATCATCTGCTGGAGATGCCCTTCGTAGCCCTGGAGGCCGCCAAAGGTGAGGCCGGGCAGGCCGTGCACGGTCGCGGCGAGATCGGCCGCGGCCTCGCCGGGGGTGACGCCGCAGCGACGCTGGCCGACATCCACCTCGACGAGAACGGTGACCGTCGCGCCGATCCGGTGCGCGGCGGCGGAGATGTCCCGCGCGTTCTGCGCATCGTCGACGACGACGGCGATCCGGGCGTGGCGGGCAAGCGCGACCAGACGCGCGATCTTCGCCGCCCCGACGACCTGGCTGGAGATGAGGATGTCCGTCACGCCGCCGTCGACCATCGCCTCGGCCTCGCCGAGCTTGGAACAGGTGATGCCCACCGCGCCGAGTTCGATCTGCTTCCGGGCGATGACGGGGCTCTTGTGCGCCTTGGCGTGGGGTCGCAGCGCCACGCCGGCCTTGCGCGCGAACTCGGCCATCCTGCGGAGATTGCGCTCGAACGCGTCCAGGTCGATCGCCAGAGCGGGGGTATCGACTTCGCCGAACGATGCGCCGATGCGGGACTGCACGGTGGCCTCCTCCGGGCGCACACTATACGCCCGGTGAATGAAGGGGACGTCGCCGCGTTCGTTGAGACGATCGCGGCGGCCCTCGATCTCCACGCGATCCGGCGGGACTTGAGGGCGATCCCGGACGCGCGCTGGCCCGCGGTGCGCGACGCCCTCCGCGTGCGTCTCGGTCAGGAGGGGCCCGGCGAAGCCGGCCGTGCACCCTTGCGACAGGGCCTGCCCCTGGCCGAGCGGTTCCGCACTCTCTCCGCGCTGCTCCTCCGGCAGGTCCGCCTCGAGAAGCGTGACCTCGTCGAGGCCGAGGATGCACGGAGAACCATACGGCCGGACTGAGTCGGATAGTCGGGCCCACGACACGGGCCGACTCGCCAGGACCGGATAGACCTGAGAGTGCATCCCGCTCGCAAAACGTGCAAACTCACCCCTCTCACCTGCTCGCGTCCCGCGCAGAAAACCTGCCGGATCGATCTCATGCCAGTAGAGGCTGGTCCTCGACCTGACTGTCCGTAACTCTCGCCTTCCTGGCTCCGTCCATCCGGGGAGGCGACTGCCCGCTGGCCGCCACCGCGGCGGCGGCCTCGCTCCGCATCGCTGAGATCGCTACGGGATCAGGGAGCCGCCGCGTCTCCCTCGCCGCGTCGGAGGCGCTGGGCGATCCGCGCGGTTTGGAGCAACTCCCGCTGAGTGGGCGCGTGCGCGGCCAGGTAGCGCGCCGTCGCGATCGCGCAGACCCTCGCCAGTTCCGGCGCCCGGGGCGCCAGCTCGCCGAAGAGGCGCGCGCCCGCCTCGACCATCTGGTATGTGTGGAACTCAGCATCCTCCCGCACCAGGCACGCGCCGAGCGCGGCCCACAGCGGCCCGGCCGGTTCCCCTCGACGCAGGTAGCCATCGACCAGCGCCGCCGCCTCCTGCACCGCACCCTGCCGATCGAGCTGGTCGAGCAGTCGCGCCCGCACGGTGTCCCCGGTCGCGCCGGGATCGTCCCGCTCCTCCGGCATCCGCGCCGGAGGCACGTTCAGGAACCGGTCGAGGTACAGGCTAATCGCGCCGTGGTAGATCCCCCGCGCGACCTCCGGCGTCGGCGTACGGGTCAGACCTCGGTGGAGCGCGTTGCAGTAGGTGAGCGTGTGCAGCACGGTAATCCAGTCGCCTAACTCGTTCGCCGTCGAGAAGCGCGCCACCCGCACGACGGCCGCGACACAGAGGCCGAGCGCGACCTCTGCCGGCGCCACGCCCTGCTGGAACGCGTGATCCAGGGCGCCGATCACGTGGCGCGGATCGTCGGCGAGCAGATGGTTCGCGAAGGCGTCCAGATCGAGCGGTGCCGCGACGCGCGCCGCGGCGAGCCGCTCGGGGAGCGCCGCGATGCCCAGCCGGGCTAGATCGACGAGGTCGATCGGCGAGCGCCAGGCGTTCTGCTCCTCGCTGCGGGTCGACGTGGCCAGACCCCGTACCAGCGATCCGAGGACCAGACTGGACTGCTCCGCGTCGCCTCCGGTCCGGATCAGGAGTTCGACCGCCTTGTTCGTGAAATCGAGGACGTGACCTCCGGAGACGTAGAAGTGATCCGTCGCCGCGGCCATCAGTATCTCGCCGGAATCGGCCAGGGAGACGCCGGACGCGAGCGCCGCGGCGAGGACCCGCTCGGCTCCGTCGGCGTTGCGCACGTCGATCAGGTTGCGGAACCAGGCGCGCAGGCGCGCCCTATCGACCGATCGGGTGGGGAGCGCCGTCTGGGGGAACCGAGGCGCCATCCCGGCGGAATCGCCCGCGACGTGGACCAGGCCGTGGAACAGTGCGATCGCCCGATCCTCCTCGTCGAGACGGTCGACGATGTTTTCCATTGCCGTCAGGATTGTCAGGCCGGCGCCCCAACCGGCGCGCCGCTGTGTGACGCCGAACCCCGCGCCAACGCTGAGCGCGGAGTTCACACCCACATCCTCAACGTCCGCGAGCAGGCCCAGCACCGATTTGGCGAGGACAAGGTTCAGCTCCTGCTCCATCCCCAGTCGCAGGCGCGCCGATTCGCGGGCGAGCCGATCGCCGCCGCGCCGGGCTTCCGGATCCACGTACACCACGCCATCCACGACGCAGATCGCGTGGACCGCGACATCGTCGGCGAAAGGATCGAACGTCCCGCCCGTCTCCAGTTCGAAACGAGCGTGGTGCCAGTGGCAGGTGAGCACGCCATCGCAGATCGTGCCGCGACTGAGCGGAAAACCCATGTGCGGGCACCGGTTGTCGACCGCCCAGACCTTCGCCGCGCCCCGATCCGTTGCCGCGAACACCGCGATGCTGTGATGCGCGCCCCGCACCACCTTCGGCTCCCCGTCGATCAGATCCGCGAGCGGACCCACCGCCACCCATCCCTCCACCTCTCGATCAACCATCGCGTCTCGCTCCTCTCGCCGGGATGCGCTCAGAGCGCTTGCCCCCGGAGCAGGTCGAGGATCGGACGCTGATCGGGGTCGTCGTCGACGGACGCCGCCACGGCATCGATGAGCGTCCGCGCCTCCTCCGGGGAAAGCGCGACCTCGATCGCGCCTTCGCGCGGCGGCGTACAGACGACCAGGATCTTGTTGCTCAGGTCGTCGGCCACGCGATCTCCCATGACCACCCGCAGCACCGTCTCGAACGCCCGCACCGAGAACCGAAGCAGGACGGCACCCTCCGCCATCGATCAGGGCGCCCAGGCCAGGAGGCGATCGAGCGGGAAGATCGGCCGCCGGACACGCCGATAGGGCAGACGGGCCAGATCGAGATCGGTGAAGCCCGGTGAGAGGAGCAAGATCGCGTCCCGCGCGATGGTGCGCATCTCCGGGAACAGGTAGCCGGTCTTGACCACGACGATCCGGTAGGCGCGGGGATCGAGACCAAAATGGGCGAATCGATCCAGAGTGATGAAGCCATCCCGCGCGGTGGTGATGACGACCGTGACGCCGTCGATGGTGAGGACTGCCCCATCCTCTCGGAGGCCGCCGACGGTCGCGGTAGTGTCGAACGGTGTGCCGTTCCGCGTATCGAGTCTTCCACCGAGCGAAAGGCTGATCCGTGCACCGCTGCCGGTCGCGCGACAGGCCGCGACCGCGTCAGGATTGCAGATACCCACGACGAGGGTGTCGCGCGCGCCAGCCGCGATCAGCGCGCGAAGCACGATCGTGAGATCGCCGGCCGCCCCAGCCGTGACGTTATCGCCGCTGTCAGACAGGAAGACCGGCGTATCCGTCGCCGCTCGGGCACGCGCGATCGCGGGACCGATCGCGAGCGTCGGGACCTCCGGCGCAAACCGCTCCCGTGCCGCCCATATGCCCGCGGCGATCTCCCGCGCGGTAGCCTCGCCGGCCGCTCGCTCACCGACCGCGAGCGCCGCGGTGGATGTGTACTCCGAGTCGGTCCAGGCACACCCGATCACGATGGAGGTATCGACGATCCCGGGCCGCCGATCGAACGTGTCCAGATTGGCGTAGAGCGAGCGCGCCGGTTCGACATCGGTCACCGCGTACTCGCCCGGAATGAGGCAGGGTGGTTTCACCATCGCGGTGTGATGCCGCCGTCCGGCTCGCAACTGGGTGACGAGGAGGTCGATCGCGCGACGCCTCGTGGCGACTCCGTCGCGGTGGGGCGCGGTCCGGTACGCCGTTGCAATGTCCGCGGCGGCGATCACTTCGGGGGCGAGGTTGGCGTGCAGATCGAGACTGAGCGCGATTGGCAGGTTCGGCCCGACGGCGGCGCGGATATGGCGGATCAGGTCGCTCTCGCCATCGCCGATCGCGACGACGTCCATCGCGCCGTGCAGGTCGAGGTAGAGGGCGTCGAGCGGTAAGCCGGCGCGGAGACGGTCGCGCAGTTCGTCGCGCATCGCTCGGTATGCATCCGTGCCGACAAGGCCATGCGGCGGCGCATGCGCGGAGAGCGTAGGCACGAAGGTGACATCGTCACCATGTCCGATGAACTGCTCGCCGAGGAGAATGTCATCGCCCCGCGCGATCGTGAACTCCTCCAGATTCGTGACGAGGCTGGAGAAGTTGTTCGACTCGTGACGGATGCCGCCGACCGCGATCCGCATGGGTCCGATGATACCGGCGCATCGGCGACCCGGGGAGTCAGGCCGTGCGCGCGGCGCGGATCGCCGTCTCGATGCCCAGCCGCGCGTCCTGCGCGGCGCGGAGAGGACTGACCGTTCCGCTGAGGACCGGCAGGATGAAACCGGTATGCAGTGCCGGGAGCGCCAGGAGCGGGAAGCCGCCGGGCAGGTACGCGGCGCGGCGGAGCGAGGCGAGGAGGACTTCACCTTCGTCTGGCTTCAACGCCAGTTCGACGCCACGCAGAAGATCGAGCGTCTGGCGGCGCGGCGAGAGCATGGTCTCGCTCGCCGCCTCGAACAGCGCCTGCAGCGCGCGGAGCGACCGGCGCAGGTCGGGCGTGTTCCGCGGGATGGCGAGCATGATCAGCGGCATGGCGAGAACCCGCGGGTCCCCTGTGACCGGCAGCGCCGTGACGCTCGCGTCCCGTTCCGGGCGGCTCGTGAACGGACCGCCGACGAAGTCGCCACCGAGCGCCGCACCGGTGGGGATCCCGCGTCGCCCCCGTCGCCATTCGATGAGGAACCCTCGCGGGATGGGGTGCGCGTCCTCACCGGGCAGGTCCTGTGTGGGAGGCGGCGCGACCTTCGAGGCCTGGACGAGGTCGGCGAGGAAAGTCGCCGCGCGCTGGGTGCCCCCCTCGGTGAGGTCGACGCGACCACCATCCGGGCTGACGACTGTCGCGCCCTGTTGCCATGCCAGGCTCCAGAGCGAAGGCGTCGCCGCGTTCACGGCCACTCCCCAGTTCTGACCGCGCGGGTGGGGTCCTCGTTCGCGTAGCGCCTTCGTCGCGTCGAGGAACTGATCCCAGGTCCAGCCATGGCCGGGGACCTTCACATCGGCGGCGGCGAAGTGGGGGTCGCGCCGCCAGAGCACCTCCACAGCGACCTCGAGCGGGAGCGCTTGAAGTTTGCCGTTGACGTAGCCAGACCGGAGCGAATCCGTGAGGAAGTCAGCAGGGTCGTACCACCGCTGTGTCTCGAGCAGCGTGTTCAGGTCGTAGAGCACACCCGCCGTCGCAAGGGCGGGCAGCGTGAACGGGTCGGCAACGATGAGATCAACATCGTAGGTCGGCGCACGCCGCGCGTAGGTCGTACCGACAACGGGCATTGGCGGGGGAAGGTCGGCGACCTGCTCCTCCGGCGTGCCAACCGCCATCCCGATCGGCACCATGTCGATCTGGAGTCCACGGTCGGCCGGGATCTTCTTTGCAGCGGCGAGGACGCGCGTGCGCAGGAGGTTGTAGTACTCCATCCGCGGGAAGGCGACGCGAACGCGATGGACGTCCGGCGTGGGGGTCACGGCGACGAACGGCCCGCGCGCCGCGTCCCGAACCGTGGCGACGGTATCGCACGCCGCCAGCGCGGTCGCACCGCCGGCCAGCGCCATGAGGGTCCGGCGGCTCAGCGTGCTCCGACGCGCGCCGTCCGTCCGCGCGCTGCCTGGTGTCAGGCACCGCCCGGCGGATGGCACTTCCATCGCTCCCATAGTGCCAGAGTCGTCGTGCGGTGTCACGAGGTTGGGGGAATTCCCTGATGGTGGGTGAAGAGACCGGGCCTACGATACCCCTGCCGAGAGACAGAAGGGGATCACAGAGATGAAACCGAACGAGAGGGTCGTGAAAGTGTATCTCCTCCATACGACCGCGGTGACGTAGGGTGCTTGGACAGGACCCCGCCGGCAGACGGGGTCGGGTCGACACCGGAGGTAGCGCGCCGACCACCAGCGAGCGGTACACAGGGTCCTCAAGAGGGACCGCGCTCCGGATCGGCATCATCGCGATGCAGTGGCGCGCACGGCCTGGCTGAGACATCTGCAGGTCCCGGGAGAGGGGAATCGGGAACGCCCGACTCCCCTCTCTCTTTGTGTGAGACGATGCCTGCGTTCACGCGCAAGGTCGCCCACGACTAACGCCGAGGGCGAGCCGATGCCGATGACCCGAAGCGGACGCGTTGTGACGGTGTCTCACTCGTCTGGGCGGGGATGATGCAGTGAGCATCCATACAGTGATGCTATGATGCAGACTGTGCGCACCACCATCACGCTCGATGAGGACGTGGCCGCCCTGCTCGCACGCGTCCGGGGAGAGCAGTCGCTCGGCCTCAAAAAGGCGGTGAATCTCGGCCTCCGCCAGGGCCTGCCTCTCATCGGCAAGCGTGCGGTCGGGCGCCCATTTCGTACCAGAGCGATCGATACAGGACGCTACCTGGTCGACGTGGACGACGTCGCGGCGGCGCTGGCGATCGGTGAGGGCGAGGGGCGTCGCTGATCCTCGTCGACGCGAATATCCTGATCCACGCGACGACACCGAGTTCCCCCGCCCACGATCTGTCCCGGACGTGGCTCGATGCGCAACTCAGCGCCGGCGACCCGGTCGGCCTCCCGTGGCAGAGCCTTCTGGCGTTCGTGCGCATCAAGTCGAACTCGCGCCTGGTTCAGTTCGCCGCTCCTGTAGCCGAGGTATGGGCGCTGGTGGAAGAGTGGTTGGATTGCCCGGGTGTCTGGATACCCGGGCCCACTGAACGGCATCGCGCGATCCTCACCCGCCTGATGCTCGGTCATCCTCTCTCCGCCCATCTCGTTCCGGACGCGCACCTGGCCGCGCTGGCGATCGAGCACGGACTGCTCCTCTGTTCGTCAGATGGCGACTTCGCCCGGTTCGGAACAGCGGGCCTGCGCTGGGAGAATCCAATCCTGACTACATAGATCCGCGCGTGCGGAACCAGCGCGTCGATTCGGCGGCGGGAATCCTCTCCGGCTCCGGTCAACGCCGCGCCAAAGTTGCGGCGTCCTTTCCCGAGAATCCGATGGCGCCCCTTCCGCGGCGTTCAGCGAGCCCACCGTGACTCCGCCGCGGCGGGGACGGGCTCGACTCCCTCTTCAGCCGAATGCGTGGAAGTCGTGGCCGCTGCCCACCAGCCCGGCGGGAAGCACCGCGACCGAGCGGGATGGATGCGACGCGTCCGGCGCAACGCAACGGCCGATGATCCACGCGCTGGTGCCCAGCTCGGCAACGATCCGCAGCGCGCGGTCGGCATCGTGCGCCGCGACGACAACACAGAACCCGATGCCCATATTGAAGGTGCTGTACATCTCAGCCGTGGCGATTCCGCCCAGGCGCTGGATGAGCGAGAAGATCGGCTGCGTTTCGGGCAGCCACTCGATCCTGTACGCGACCTCGGTGCTGCTGAAGCGGCAGAGGTTGAGGAAGCCATCGCTGGTGATGTGCGCGAGCCCCCGGATCGCCAGACCGGCCGCGAGGAGCGCGATCACCTCGCGTGCGTAGATGCGGGTCGGACGAAGGAGCTCCTCACCGAGGCTCTGATCGAGTTCCGGCGGTCGGGAGGTGACGTCGAGGCCGGCGGTCCCGAAGAGCGTCTTCCGTGCGAGGCTCAGACCATTGGAATGGATCCCGCTGCTCGCCATGCCGACGATGACATCGCCGGGCACGATCGCCCGGCCAATGATGAGGCGATCGAGCGGCACGATCCCCACCGCGGTGCCGACAAGATCGAATCCACGGCCCGGACGCTCGCTGACGATGATCTCCGGCAGTTGCGCGATTTCTCCGCCGGAGATGGAGATGCGTGCCTCAGCCGCACCGGCGGCCAGACCCCGGCCAATCTCTTCGAGGAATGCCGGATCCGCCTCCGCGACCGCGATGTAGTCGACGAGCGAGAGCGGTTCCGCGCCGACGCACAGGATGTCGTTGACGTTCATCGCGATGCAGTCGATACCAATCGTGTCGTAGCGGTCGACCAACTGGGCAACGATCGTCTTCGTGCCGACGCCATCGGTCGAGAAGGCCAGGCCGACGTTCTCTCCCAGGCGAAGGACGTTGGCGAAGAACCCGATCGGCAGTTCCACGCGACCCAGATCGGGCCGGTGCGCGAACGTACCACGCACGTGACGGAGCAGCCCCTGGAGCCCCTCCTCGGCGCGGTGCATGTCGACCCCGGCGTCGCGGTAGCTCAGCGAGGTCCGATCGATCATCACGATGCGGCGATTATGGCGATCGACGCGCAGCGCTGCGTCTCCACCTCCGGCATCGTGCGGTCACTGGCGGCTTGCGATCGAAGCTGGCGGCACCATGTCGATCCGGAGTCCACGGTCGGCCGGACGGCTGCCTCCGGGCAGCAGGACCGGCGGGCGGCCTTCGCGCCAAGCTGCGCCCTCGGCGGCGTCGATCGGCAGAGTGAACCAGAAGACGGTGCCGGCGCCAGGGTCGCTCTCGGCGCCCATCCTGCCGCCGTGTAGCTGGACGAACCGGCGGCTGATCGGTAGCCCTAGGCCGACCCCGCCCGGGTCGGCACGGGCATCCGGTCCGCCGCACCCGTCGTGGAAGAACTCGTCGAAGAGCCGGGGCAGCTCTTCGACGGAGATGCCCCGGCCAGTGTCACGCACGCGCACGACAACCTCACCTTGCTCCAGCGACGCACAGACGATGATGCCGCCCTGCTCGGTGAAGCGGGCCGCGTTGGTCAGCAGGTTCAGCAGGACCTGCCGGATGCGCAGCCGGTCGGCGCTGACGGTCGGCAAGCCGGGCGCGATCTCGGTTCGAAGCCAGAGGCGCTTGGCGGTCACGTACTCGCGCACGATGGCGCACGCGTCGGCGACGACCTGCTCCAAGTCGATCGGCTCGCGTGCTAGCGCGAGGCGGCCTACGCCGACGCGCGCCAGGTCAATCACGTCGTTGGTGAGCACGAGGAGGTGTTGGGCCGAGCGGTAAATCGCGTGTACGTCGCCGCGGTACGCCGGCGGGAGCGGTGTCCCGTAGCTCTCCGGCGCAGTCAGCACCATCTCGGAGAAGCCGACGATCAGGTTGAGCGGCGTGCGCAAATCGTGGGAGATGCTGGTCACGAACTCGGACTTGGCGCGTTCGGCGCTCTCGGCGGCTTTCCAGGCGAGCTCGAGGGCGGCGTTGGCGCGCTCGAGCCGGTAGTAAGCGGTGTCGAGCTGCTTGAGGGCCCGGACGAGCTCGGCGCGGTGCTCCTTGGCGGCCTCGGCGCTCCGCCGCGCCTCCTCCAAGCTGCGGAGGGACCACTCGACCACGACCACCAGGCTACGGCCGAGCAGCCATGCCGTCGCGACCGTCGCCCCGGACACCGATGCCGCGACCATGACGTGCTCGGGAGCAACTCCGCGCGCCGCAGCCCCTCGAGACTAGCGATGCCTGCAAGAGCGAGTGCTGCGCCAGCTAGGGGATGGAACAAGACGACTGCGGCCAGCGCCACAGTCGGCAGCAGGAGGACCGGGAACGCGCTGTCGAACAGCCATGCCGCGTAGAAGATGCACAGACCGGAGCCGATCGGGAACGCTAGGGCTGCGGAGCTCGTTCGCCAGCGCACCAGCGCGTAGCTGAGCAGAACCACGGCGTATACGACTCCGAAGAGAAGCCAGAGGCGGACCACCCGACTGCCGGTGCCTTCGCCAAGGCTCTCCGCTACCAGCATCGCGTAGTGGGCGGCGAGGTAGAGGCCGGCCACCGCGAGCAGCAGCAGCCGCATCGCATCGACGCGGAGGGAGTCCAGCGTGGCCGCGATCTCGGGATCCTCAGTCTTGGCCCAGGACAGCGGGTTCCACACCAGTACACCTCCGCGGGGCGAGCCGCGCGGTTCGGTCGTCCGCCGCCACGATACCAGTTGCGCCTGTGGCAACTGCTACCGACCCGACGCGGTCGTTCAGCGTTGTCCAGGCTGCCATGGACGTCGAGCAGGTTCCGGCCTAGCCCGGCGCCGCCGCGAAACCGTCAGGCCCGTGTCGGGCGCTCCTCGGCGCCGGCGCATTGGCAGAGCACATCGATCTCTTCCATTCGCCGTAGCGACCCGCCGACCGCCGCGACCGGCGCTCAGACGACCGCGATCCCCTTGAACGACGGCAACAAGCGCACGGGGTTCCTTCTCACCAGCTACTATCTCGAGCCAGTTGGCCTGTCCGCCCCGGATCCGCTGCCCGGCGGCGAGATCATTTCGCTGTGTCTGGGCGTCTCAGCCGGCGAGATTCGAGAGGCCGAGACGATCGCCGAGGGGCTGCGACGGTTTCTGGGCGGGAGCGGCCGACGACGCCGGGGGAGCGAGTGCCAGGCACCGCCGCGCCGATCGTCGCGTGGCGATGGCGCGCGAGAATACCCTACAAGCATGCCCAACCCCGCGTCGTTGACTGACCCCACCGCGCGCATCGCGGCGATGGCGTACTCGTTCGCCACGCTGATCGACCGCCGCGAGATCGACACCACCGGCATCGCTGCGTTGCTGCGCGCGCTCGAGGTGACGGCGATCGAGCTGATGGATCGGTATCTGCCAACTGGCCGCGACGGCGAGATCGCCGAGGCTCTGGCGCGGGCCGGAACACAGGTCGTGGCGTTCGACGCGAGCTGCGACTTCGTCACGCCCGACGCGGCGGCGCGGCGCGCCGAGGCGGAGCGCGCGAAGGGGCTCCTTGCGCGCGCGGCCTGCTTCGGCGCGCGCCATGCGCTGCTGGTGCCCGGCGCGATGAAGCCCGGCATCGCGCCCGCGGAGGCGCGGCGGCTCGCGATCGACGGTCTCCAGCGCTGCGTCGACGAGGCGGTCCGGCTCGCGATCACACCGAGCATCGAGAACCTAGGCTATCAGGCCGCGCTCTGCGGGCGGTCCGAGCACCTCGCGGAGATCTGTGACGCGGTCGGGCCGGCGCTGAAGGTCACCTTCGACGCGGGCAACTTCCTGTTCGCGAACGAGAGCCCGCTCGCGGCGCTTGCCCGGCTCGCGGGGCGGGTCAGTCACGTGCACCTGAAGGACTGGGTCCGCGGCGACCCGCCGACCGAACTGACGGGAGCCGCACTTGGCGACGGCTGCGTCGACCTCGCGGGGGTGCTCGCCGAGCTAGCGCGAAGCGGTTACACGGGATGGCTCTCGATCGAGTATGAAGGTCCTGCCGACCCGCGCGCAGCGGTCCGGCGAGGGATCGCGTTCCTGCGGGCAGCGGCGCGTTGAGCGGAGGTTTCGGATGGAGATCGCCGGCTATAGCTACACGTTCGACCGGATGCTGCTCGAAGGAGCGCTCCATACGGTCGACACGATCCGATACCACGGGGAGCTCGGCGTCACCGCGAACGAGCTCTCCGACAAGTACATCGAGGACGCCGAGCTGTCGGGAATCGAGACTGCCCTGGCGGAGGTGGACGGGACCGTGCCCGCCTACGACATCACCTGCGACTTCACGGCCGGCGACGGGTCGGCGCCCCCTGACCAGATCGCGCGCGTCGAGCGCGCGGTCGATCGGGCGGCGCGGCTGCGCGCGTCCGCCGTGGTGCTAGTGCCGGGAGCGATCGGCGACGCCGACCCGGCGATCGTCCGACGGCACTACGCGGCGATCCTGGCGCACTGCGGGGACCGCGCGATCGCCCGCGGGATGCGGACGATGCTGGCGAACCTCGGCAACCAGGCCGCGTACTGCGGCACGACCGCGCACATCGCGGAGATCCGCGCGATCGCCGGCGCGGACATCCAGGCAATCTACGACGTCGGGAACTACCTGATGGCCGGGGAGGACACCCTGACCGCGCTCGGACAGGTCGCGCCTATCGTCGGGCACGTGCACTTCAAGGACTGGCGGATCGTCGCGGGAGACTCGGCGGAGGCGGGCACCGCCTTCCGGGGACAGGATGGGCGGCTGTTCCTGAGTGTGGCGCTCGGCGATGGGTCCGTGCCGCTGGCCCACGCGCTGGCCGCCCTGCGGCGGCACGGCTACGACGGGACGATCACGGTCGAGTACGAGGGTCCGGACGACCCGTTCGCGGCGACGCGCCGGAGCGTGCGGCACCTGCGGAGCTTGCTCGGCTGGACGCCACTGTAGCGGCCGCTGACTCGGGCTCGAGACGCCTCGCGATGCTCCCTGGGCGCGGCCTCAGGCGATGACGCCGACGCGGCGCAGGTACGCAACGGAGCGCTCGAGTCGGGCGAGGTGGCCGGCGCGGTTGAGGTCCTCACCCTCGACCCCCTCGATCTCGAGGCTGTAGGTGCCGTCGAAGCCGGCCGCGCGCAGGACCTCGAGCACGGCCGAGAAGTCGACCCGGCCATCGCCAAGGGCACAGAACTGCCACTCGTGGAGGCCACCGGTGGTGTCCTTCAAATGGACGTGCACGACGCGGTCGACGATTGTCCGCAGATCCTCGGCCGGGTCGACGTCGCCGTTGTAGTAGATGACGTTGGCGGTGTCGTAGTTGACGCCGAGGGCCGGGTGGTCGACCTCGTCGAGCAACACGCGCGCAAGGGCACCCGTGCGCGTGGCGCCATCGTGGATCTCGAGCCCGATCCGCAGGTCCAGGTCGGCGGCCCATCGGGCGAGCTCGCGCGCGTTCGCCACGGCGGCGCCGCGCTCCGCCGTGCCGATCGGCGGCAGCGGCCCGGCGTCCATAAGCACGACCGAGCAGCCGAGCGCGGCGGCGAACTCGAGACGGCGTCCCAGAGGCGCGCGCTGGCGTGGGTCCAGCACGTCGCCCATAGCTGCCACCGTGACCGGCGTCAGATCGAGCGTGGCGAGCCGTGTCCGAAGCGCATCGACGTCCTCCGGCGCGAGCATCTCCGGGGCGAAGGTCGAGAGTCCCCACGCGAGCGACTGGCGAGCCGGGAAGGCGGGGACCTCGACGTGATGGATCCCGACGCGGGCAAAGTGCCGGTAGGCAACCCATGGGTCGAAGCCCCAGAAGCAGAACGGCGTCGCGGCCAGGTTCATCCAGCGGGCATTATGCGCGGTCGTGGTGGGCTAAGGTGTTAGGCGGGGTGGGGCCGCTCCCCAGGTTCCTGGAGCGACACTGCCCGTCCACGTTCCGCATCGACCTGCACGATCTCTCCCTGGGCTGGCTACGTCGTCGAGCGGTGCGTGCGGCATGACTTCGTCCAGCAGCCGGCTGCTCGAGGCCGAGCGGCGGCGCTCCGAGCGTCTGCTCCTGAACGTCCTGCCGGCGCCGTTCGCCGAGCGGCTCAAGAGTGGCGAGGAGCCGATCGCTGATGCCTATCGGCCGTAAACCGCTGCGCCCGCCTCCGCGCGATCGCGCATGGCAAACAGACGTTGCTCTCGGCTGCGAACCGCCATCGGGCGCGGCGTCGGCCACGCTTCAGTAACCAGGGTGCGCTGCATGGCCGCGGCCGCCGCGACACTGGCGGTGGCGCGGGCGAAGACGCGGAAGCGCGAGTCGCCCTCGCCGCGCGGTTTCACCACGTGGCCGTGGTGCTGTTCGGCGACGAACTCGACGATCGCATCGTGGGCGACCAGTGCTCCCGGGTCGCGTCCGGGTGCTCCTCCCAGCTAGCGTAGATCGCATGTCCGCCGACTTTCTCTCCCTCGACCCCGTCGAATCCGCCCGTGGTATCGGTCGCGTCGTCCTCAGCGCGGTCGTGCCTCGGCCGATTGGCTGGATCTCTACCGTCGCCGCGGACGGGACGCCTAACCTGGCGCCTTTCTCCTACTTCAACCTCATCAGTTCCAGCCCGCCGGCGATCATGGTCTCACCCGCGGCACGCGGCGACCGCCCCAAGGACACCCTCGCCAATGCGCGGGCGACCGGCGAACTGGTCGCGCACATCGTCGACGCCGCGCACGCCCGCGCCATGAACGAGACCGCGGCCGAGGTCGGGCCGGAAGTGGACGAATTCGCGCTGGGAGGACTGATCACGCTGCCCTCCGACCTCGTCCGCCCACCACGCATTGCAACCGCGCCGGTCGCGATGGAGGCTCGGACGATCCAGTTCGTGGAGATCCCGGACTCGCCCTACACCGTCATCCTCGCCCGCGTCGTACGGATCCACGTGCGGCGCGACGTCCTGGACGAGACCGGTGCGGTCGACCCGCGGAAACTGCGGCCCGTCGCGCGACTCGGCGGAGAACTGTACGCCGAGCTGGGCGAGATCTTCGCGATGAAGCGGCCGCCCTGAGAGAGCGCGCGGCTACGTCTCAGCCGAACCCGATCTCCCGCAGATAGGCGAGAGTCCGCCGAGCGATGGGGAGCGGGGCATCGAACCGCGCCGGATACATATCCTGTTCGACGACGACGAAGCCGTCGTAGCCACTCGCCACGAGGGTATGGCGAAGCGCGACCATGTCGATCGCGCCGAGGGCGGGCTCCGCGAACACACCCATCCCCACCGCCGGTCCGAAGAGGGTCCCGTCCCGCCGCACGTGTGCGTGGATCGTCGGGTCAATATTCTTGACGTGCAGGTAGTTCACGCGGGCGTGATGCTGGCGAATGAAGTCGAGGGGATCACCGCCGCAGTAGGCGTGATGCCCGGTATCGAAGCAGAGCGAGACCAGCGCCGGGTCGGTCTCGACCAGGAAACGCGCGATCTGCGCGTCGGTCTCGACGTGGGTCTCCGCGTGGGGATGGAACGCGGTGAGGAGGCCGTGCCGTGCGCGCACCAGTCGGGCGATGCGATGGACTGCGTCGACCAAGCGATGCCACCCATCGTCGGCCAGTTCGCGCGGACGATTCAGAGTGCCGGTGAACAGGTCGCTGTAGCAGTCGTCGATGAGGACGAAGTGCCGCGCGCCCAGGCCGGCGAGGAGAGCGCCCATCTGGTCGGCCAATCGCTCGTTCTCGGCCGCGGCATCCGGATCCTCCAGATGGACCATGAGTGCCGCGCCGCAGGCGCGCAGGCCGCGGCCGGCCAGTTCGCGGGAGAGAGAATCCGGGGCGCCGGGGAGATAGCCGGGCGGCCCCAGTTCCGTCCAGATGTGACCCGCCTCGGCGACTTCGTCCAGGTACCGCCGCCACGGAGGCTGCCGCGGGTCGTTGCCGAACCAGACACCCCAGGAATCCGGAGCGGTCGCGAGATGGAACGGCATCAGTAGTGGAGACGCTGACGCTCGGCGCGGTCGCGCTCGTACCGCTCCCGGATCTCCCGAGTGGTCGGGTCATCGCTGACCTCCGCCGGGGCGATGTCCCACCAGACGCCCGAGTCGGGCAGGTAGCGATGCGGCTCGGTCTCCACGACGATCGCGCAGGGTCCGGTCTCAGCACGGGCCTCGGCCAACGCGGCGCGTAACTCCTCGCGCGTGTGCGCCCGCCAGACCCGGGCGCCGAGACTGGCCGCGTTCGCGGCGTAGTCGACCGGCAGGTAATCGCCGGCGAGATGTCCCGCCCGGTCGCGCGCGCGGAACTCGTTGCCGAACGAATGGCCGACCCGGCCCATCTGCAGGTTGCGGATGATCTGGAAACCGTGGTTGTCGGAGATCACGAGCGTGATCTTGAGCCGCTCCTGGAGCGCGGTGACGATCTCGGTCGGGTTCATCAGGTACGTACCATCACCCACCAGGACGTACACCTCGCCGCTCCGCCCAGTCATTCGCGCCCCGATCCCGGCCGGGATCTCCCAGCCCATGCAGGAGTAGCCGAACTCGAGGAACAGGTCGCATCCCCCGGTCGGATCCCAGAGTTTCTGCAGATCGCCGGGGAAACCGCCGGCGGCGGAGAGGACGCAGTCGCCGGGGCGCGCCTGGGCGTTCAGCGTGCGGATGAGCGCGCCCTGCGCCATGCGCTCGCCCGGACGATCGACGTCGATCTCGCGCCGAAGGGTGTCCTCCCACTCCGCGCACCAGCCCGCGATCTCGGCGCGCCGCGCTTCATCGACCCGAACGCCCGCCGCGCGCGCCGCTTCACGCAGCGCGACGAGCGCGAGTCGCGCATCCGCCACGATCGGCAGGGCACCGAGTCGATGCGCATCGCGCGAGACGATGTTGATGGAGACAAACCGCACCCCTTCGGCGGCGAAGATCCCCTGCGACCCGGTCGTGAAGTCGGCCAGTCGGGTGCCGATGGCGAGGACGAAGTCCGCGGTCGCGACGGCATGCGCGGCGGCGCGAGTACCGCTGACGCCGCCGCCGCCCAGGCGGACCGGCGACTCCTGACGGATCGCGCCCCGACCGGCGAAAGTCTCGACGACTGGAATACCAGTCGTCTCGGCGAACGCGAGCAGTTCGGTCCATGCCTCGCTGTAGTGGACGCCGCCACCGGCGATGATGACCGGGCGCTCTGCCTCGCGCAGCAGCGCAATCGCCTCGGCGATCCTCGCCGCATCGGGTGCGCGCCGTTCGATCGCCCATGTCCGCTCCGCGAAGAAGTGGCGCGGAAAGCCGTACGCCTCGGTCTGGATGTCCTGAGGCAGCGAGAGCGTGACCGCGCCAGTCTCGACCGGATCGGTGAGGACACGCATCGCCTCGGGAAGAGCGGTGAGCAGTTGCTCCGGCCGGGTGATCCGATCGAAGAAACGGCTCAGGGGACGGAACGCGTCGTTCACGCTGACATCGGCCTCGGTCGGGTGCTGGAGTTGCTGGAGAACGGGACCCTGGTGGCGGGTCGCGTAGTAGTCGGCCGGCAAGAGGAGCACGGGCAGGCGGTTGATGGTGGCGGTGGCCGCGCCGGTGAGCATGTTCGTCGCGCCGGGCCCGATCGACGAGGTACAGGCGAGGGTTGCGCGGCGGTTCATCGCACGCGCGTAGCCCAGCGCAGCGTGCACCATCGACTGCTCGTTGCGCGGTTGGTAGTAAGGGAGATCGCGACCGCGTTCGTAGAGACCCTGGCCCAGGCCCGCCACATTGCCGTGGCCGAAGATGCCGAACATCGCCGGAATGAGGCGCTGGCGCTGCCCGTCGCGGGCGCTGTACTGCACGCTCAGGTAGTCGACGATCGCCTGACTCATCGTCAGGCGGATCGTTCCCCGTGTCGGCCAACTCTCGACCGAGCGCGCGACCTGAGACCGGACCATGAAGACGCCTCCCGGTGTGGATGGGCGCATAGTACCCCGGCACGACACCCCGGCGACGGAGTCAGGAGCATCCGCCTACCATCACGCGCGTGAAACGGTCGGGGTGAGTGAACTGCCGCTCACGGTCGTCGTGGCGCCGGGCGCGAAATCGACGCTGCTCGCACACGCCTGTGGCGCCGCCGGCGAGGCGGTCGCGACCGTCTACACGATCCGGCCCGGGGTGGCCGAGCGACTCGGGCGCGGCGAACGGGTACCGGTGACGGCGCGCTGCCGCGGTTGCGACGGGCGCGTCTTCGCGAACCTCGTCGGCCCGGAGGGGGAGAGGGCGCCGCACGCCGCGACCGTCGTCCGCATCGACCCCGCGGTGCGGCCGCCCCGCCCGTCCCTGGGGGCGCCGCGACCGATCCCGCTCGATCGGTATCGCCGCGAGGCGCCCGAAGTCAGGGAGGAGGCGCAGCCAGAGGTCGAGGTATGTCCCGCGTGCGGCGTG